>CAZTVJ010000274.1:0-5660 GCA_964616935.1 uncultured Acidimicrobiales bacterium
TGTGGCGCACGCCGAGGTGGGACAGCGCAACGACCACGGCATTGATCAACGCCGGCGGCGCGCCGACCGTGCCCGACTCGCCCAGGCCCTTTGCCCCGAGCGGGTTCGACGGCGTCGGGGTGACCGTGTGTCCCAGCTCGAACGGGGGCAGCTCGGTGGCGGCAGGGGTGAGGTAGTCGAGCAGCGTGGCGGTGCGAGGTTGGCCGGTCTCGGCGTCGTAGGACACCTCCTCGTAGAGCGCCTGGGCGATGCCCTGGGCCACCCCACCCATCACCTGGCCGGCGGCGAGCATCGGGTTGATCACGACGCCGCAGTCGTCGACAGCGACGAACCGTTCGATGGTGACCTTGCCCGTCTCGCGGTCGATGCCCACGACGCAGCAGTACGCACCCGACGGGAAGGTGAAGTTGGAGGGCTCGAAGTACGTCAGCTCCTCCAGTGCGCCGATCTTCATGCCCTCCGGGAGGGACGCGCCCTGGTAGCCGGCGGTGCCGATCTCGGCCCAGGTCTTGGCCCGATCCGGAGAGCCGGCCACGTGGAACGATCCGTCCTCGACGACGATGTCGGCGGTGTCGGCCTCGAGGAGGTGAGCGGCGACCTCCTTGGCCCGATCGAGCACGATGGTGGCCGACGTGTGCACCGCGCCACCGGCGACGGGTGTGGCCCGCGAGCCCATCGTGCCGATGCCCTGGGGCATCAGGTCGGTGTCACCGTGGGCCACGGTGATGGCATCGAAGGGGATGTCGAGCACGTCCGAGGCGATCTGCGCCAGCGTGGTGTACGTCCCCTGGCCGTGGGGGGACGCGCCGGTGGTGATGTGCACCGACCCGTCAGGCAGCAGCCGCAGCCGGGCCGACTCCCACGAACCGAGGTGGCCGAACCCTTCGAGCGAGCCGCGGGGCCCGAAGCCCGCGATCTCGAGCCACGTCGAGAAGCCGATGCCCATCAGTGGCTGCGTGGGGTCGTCGCGACGGCGGCCCTGCTCGGCCAGCAGGGCCGGTAGATCGATCGTGGCCAGCAGCACGTCCAGGGACGCGGCGTAGTCGCCCGAGTCGTAGTTCACGAAGTTGCCGCTGTGGGCGATGGCATAGGGGAACTGGTCGGGGCCGATGAAGTTGCGGCGGCGAACCTCGAGCGGATCGAGGCCGAGCTCGTCGGCCACCACGTCGATGACGCGCTCGATGAGGTAGGCGGACTCGGGCCGGCCGGCACCCCGGTAGGCGGCGAGTGGCGTCTGGTTGGTGAACCAGTTGCTGATGCCGGCGAACACCTGCGGCACGACGTAGACGCCGCCGGCCATCCACGACGTGAGCATCGGCAGGCCGAAGCCGGTGGGGTCGGCGTAGGCGCCCAGGTTCTGGTTGACGTGCAGCTTGAGCACGAGGAGCTTGCCGGTGTCGTCGACGCCGACCTCGACGTCGTCCACCTGGTCGCGGCCGTGCACCATGGCCACGAGGTTCTCGCTGCGCGTCTCGACGAGCTTCACCGGGCGGCCGAGCAGGCGCGAGAGCATCGGCACCACGAGGTGCTCGGGGTACCACGACACCTTGGCGCCGAAGCCCCCTCCCACCTCCGGCGTGATGATGCGGCACTCGTTGTGCGTCAGGCCGAACAACGAGCTGAGGGTGTTGCGGACGGCGTGGCCGCCCTGGGTGGAGAGCCACATCGTGAGACCGGACGGCCCCCAGTCGGCCAGGTAGGCGTTGGTCTCGAGGGGCACCGGGGCGCAGCGGTTGTTGCGCAGGCGCAGCGAGATGCGCCGCGGGCACTCGGCCAGGGCGGCATCGGCGGCGGCCTCGTCCATCGGCACGAGGGGGACCACGTTCGTGCCGAAGTCCGGGAACAGCAGCTCGGTTGACTCGCCGGCCATCGCCCCTTCGAGGCTGGCCACGACGGGGAGCGGGTCGTAGTCGACCACCACGGCGGCGGCGACGTCGGCGGCCAGGTAGCGGTCCTCGGCCACGACCACGGCGACGCACTCGCCCACGAAGCGGACGCGCTCACCAGCGAGCGCCGGACGCTCGAGGCCCGGGATGGGGACGGCCGGCAGGGTGGGCAGGTCGGGCAGGTCCGCAGCCGTCCAGACTCCCAGCACTCCGGGCATGGCCAGGGCCTCGGCGGTCTCGATGGAACGGATGAGGGCGTGCGCCTCGTGCGAGCGGACGAAGACGGCGTGCACCATGCCCGGCAGCCGCAGGTCGTCGGTGTACTTGCCCCGCCCCGTCAACAGGTTCGGGTCCTCCTTGCGCACCACCGACGTGCCGACCATCGATCCCATGGACGCCCCCCTTGCTGCGAGTCGCGCGGGACTGTAGCGGTGAGCGAGTATGGCGTCGTGGGGTACCGGGTGGAGATCGACAAGGACGCCTGCATCTCCACCGGGCGCTGCGTCAGCGACGCGCCGGAGGGCTTCGCATTCGACGCCGACGAGCTGTCGGAGGCGCTGCCCGGTGTGACCGAGCTGGACGAAGCACGCCTCGTGCGCATCGCCCGCAACTGCCCGAACCGCGCCATCCTGCTGTTCGACGAGGACGGTGCTCGGATCGACCTCGACTAGGAGCCGCGGCAGCCAAACGTTCACCAGCGTCGCTAGGCGGGTCTCAGGCCGGCATTCGGGTCAGCCCGGTAGCCGCCCACACGGAGTGCATGTACTATGCATGCATGCCGAACGTTCAAGTGCGTCGTGTACCCGATGAGATCCACGAGGCCCTGGTACGACGGGCAGAGTACGCGGGCCAGTCGCTGCAGCAATTCCTCGCTGCTCAACTCGCCGTGATCGCAACCACCCCAACGATCGACGAGATGCTCGACCGGCTCGAGCGCCGACCGAAGGGCCATCTCTCATCCACGGACGCCATCGATGCGATCGATCAGGAACGTGCTCGTCGTTGACGCTTCGGTGCTCGCGCCAGTTGTTGGCGACTCGGGTGGCGACGGAATGCGGTTCAGAGATCGACTCCGTGGCGAGGTCGTGGTCGGGCCTGACCTGTTGCGAGTCGAGGTCGCGTCCGTCCTGCGGCGTCACGCGCAGGACGGCCATTTGACGCCCGAACAAGCCGGCGCGGCACTCGACGACCTTGTCGAGTTCCCGATCATGGTCTTCCCGACGGCGCCCCTCCTGCGTCGAGTGTGGCAGTTGCGTCAGAACCTCACCACGTATGACGGCTGCTACGTCGCACTTGCCGAGGCCGTCGGCAGCACCTTGGTCACCGCCGACCGCCGCTTGGCCAGCGCACCGGGCATTCGCTGCTCCGTAGAGATTCTCTGATCCCCAGCCGGCGGTCGGTGCTACCGGCGGCTGGCTGCCTCGGGGCGCGTTCGGGGACACGTTTCCGTGCCCGGGTGCTTCGAGCAGATCGCCGATTTCGGCGCGGGTCGCGGTGGCGTCGCCAGGTCCGTGACGCGCCGAGCTCGCTCTACATGCGGTTGCACATATATATGTTGTGTCGTATGCTCGTCGCCATGCCAGCAGAGATCGCGGTCCTCGAGGTGATCGCCGAACCGACACGGCGGCGGATCCTTGATGCGGTGCGCGATGGCGAGCGGTCGGTCGGCGAGCTGGTCGAGCAGGTTGGGATGCATCAGCCAGGTGTGTCTCGTCACCTGAAGGTGTTGCGCGACGCCGGGCTGGTGGAGGTGCGCCGGGATGCTCAGCGGCGTTTGTACCGGCTCCGTCCGGAGCCGCTGATGGAGCTCGACGCGTGGCTGGAGCCGTATCGAGCGGAGTGGACAGCGCGGCTCGACTCGCTCGAGCGGCACCTGCAACGCACCGCCACACCGATCCCCCCGAGTTCAAAGGAGCACCGATGAGCGACGTCCCCGCTTCCTCCTGCGATGGCATGTTGGAGCGCACCGCCGATGGCGGCGTCATCCGATTCGAACGCCACCTGCCCTACCCGATCGGCGACGTATGGGACGCGATCACGAATCCCGCCCGGTTGGCGGACTGGTGGTGCCGTTCGACGCCGACATCACGGTCGACCTCCAAGAGGGCGGCCAGATGGTGTTTGCCGCCCGTGGTGACGAACCGGTGACGATGACGTTCACGATCACTCGCGTCGAGCCGCCGATGCTTCTCGAGCACACCCACGCCGCCGCCGCCTCATACATGCGCTGGGAACTCGAGCCGACCGACACCGGCTGTGTGTTGCGGCTCAGCCACTTCGTGACCGACACCGCCGGTGCGATTGACAACTGATATGTCGTTGGACTGCATACGTCCCTCGCGCGGCTTGCACCCTGTTCGTCCTCACCCACCATCACCGACCCAGCTTCACGCTGGCCGGCACCACGTTCCACTTCCTCGATGCCACCCCCGCGGAGGCGTTGCGGCGGGCCAAGGACGCCGCTGACGGCAAGGACGTACGGCTCGGGGGCGGCGTCGCCACCATTCGGCAGTTCTTGGAGGCCGACCTCGTCGACACCATGCACGTCGCCGTCGCGCCGGTCGAGCTCGGCCGCGGTGAACGACTCTGGACCGCCCCCGAGGACCTGCTCGACCGGTTCCATCTCGAGTCCGTGCCGAGTCCTAGTGGCGTCACGCACCTACTGTTCTGGCGTCGGTAACCACCACGGACCACGGGCACCAGGCTGAAGCCTGCCGGATCGAGGTGCGGATTCACCTCGACGCTCGAGGCGGACACGTCGAGGACACCACCTCAGAGAACGCGTCCTCCACGAAACCCACAGCATCCGCCAACTACATCGAAGACATCCGAATCCCGGCTGGAGATACGTGCCGATCGGGGACATCGCAAACGTTGCCTGACGCGGCACTAGACCGGCACGGCCAGCGTCGCCGTCAGCCCGCTGGCGACATCGCCAGACATGGTGGCCAGCTCGCTGTCGACGCCGTCGCGGAACACGTTGTCCGATTCGAGCGACGTCTGGCCCATGTTGCGCACGCTCGCCTCGTAGCCGGCGGTGGCATAGACGAGGTTGCAGACGTCTTCGGGGAAGGCCAGCTGCGAGGTGGCCACCTTGTTCCCGGCGGCGGTCGCCTCGGCCAGGGTCGGGTACACCTCGAAGTGGATGTGGGGCCAGCGACCTTGGTAGGCCGCCGGGAAGATGCTGGTGAAGGTCACCTTGCCGTCGGCATCGGTCTCCTGCACGCCGCGGAGGTAGTTCTCGTCGGCCGCGCCCTCGGAGTACATCGAGTAGCGGCCCTCCCGATCGCAGTGCCAGAGGTAGACGGCCGCGCCGGCGAGCGGCGCGCAGCTCTTGGCGGTGTCGGTCACGGTGAGCTCGACCGTGAGGGGAACGCCCTCGGCCACACCGCTGGCCGACCCGATGCTCGACCGGATGTCGCGTCGGACGACACCGTCCTCGGTGAGGATGTTCGGGCCGTTGGAGCCATCGCCCGGGTACGGGCCGGCGGTCTCCGGCGCGATGGTCTCGCAGGCCTCGGCCGAGCCGGTCGTCGCCGCACCGGCCGTCGTGGCTGCACCCGCAGTTGTCGCCGACCCTGCCGTCGTCGCGGAGCCCGCCGTCGTGGCCGAGCCCGTGGTGGTAGCGGTGGCCGTCGTGGCGCCGTCCGAACCGCATCCGACGAGGGCGAGCAGCCCGGCACCGGCCAGCAGTCCCATCACCTGTCGCCGGCCCAGCAGGCTGGTCAGGTCGTGGGCGAATCCCCGCTCGTACGGCTGCTCGAGCTGGTCGCG
>CAZTVJ010000275.1:0-4985 GCA_964616935.1 uncultured Acidimicrobiales bacterium
CCGAGAACTACACCGTTGCGATTCGCTTGGCAACGGGCCGTCAGCCCAGGCCAGCGACGCTGTTCGGACTCAAGGACGCCAGCGCGCACCGGAGGACACCAGCGAGCACCAGACAGGACGACGGTGGTGACCGATTTCACAGCACGCGACGAGCCGGGCCGAAGAGTCGGTGCCCTGCAGCTCCCCGCCGCAGGCGAGATCAGGCTGCGTCGTTGCGGGCGAGGGCCCGGGCAACTGCGGCGGGGCTCAGGGCGACCAGGTCGAGCTTGACGATGGGGTCGTCGGCGCCGACCTCGACATCCCACGCAACGACTCGAGCGAGGTAACGCCCGATGCGCGAGCCAGTGACGACGGCCGACCCGGGAGTGACGTCCTCAACGCGCTTGGCTCTCGACAGGCGAGTCCACACGTAGCCGTCATCGTCTTCGGCGTGCGGGTCGGCAACGATGTCGACGCCGAGCTCACACGCCAGCGGGTCGGCCACATGCACCTCGGCGAGCCGACGGACCTCCTCTTCGGCGACCCGTTCGACCAGCCATGCGTTCGTCTCGCTCATGGCTCCTCCTCCGCGCCAGCGTAGGCCGGGTTGTGCTCGATGGGCCCGGCGACATCGATGAGCCGCCGGGCGGCATCGGCAACGAGCTGGACGATCTCGGAGCCGGCGTCATCGGTCTCGCGGCGACCGGGCAGCAGCTGGACGTCGAAGTGGTCGGGATCGGTGCCCGTCGGGACCACCTCGAAGCCAGCGACACGCAGGGTCCCGATGGCAGCCCGCACGAAACCTGGCGCCATCGCGAACCGGCTGAGCACCGTGAGCAGACTCGTGTCACGAAGGGCAAACACCGACACGCCGAACAACACCTCGCGGGCTCCGCTGACCTCGACGACGTATGTACGCGCCGACTGGAGTGCGGCATCGACGACATCGAGCACCGTCGTGTCCACGTCGCGCAAGGTCGCTCGGATGACGACTTCGACGTCATCGGGCGCGTCGGCCCGGCGAACCAGGCGTACCTTCCGCGGAGTGGGCGCTCGCTCGTCACTCACCGGGTGCTCGATGAGCGTCGGCGGTTGCCGATGCGCTCGGCGACGGCGGCCATCGAGTCGGGCAGGACGTGGGCGTAGGTCTTGAGCAACACGTCGGGGCTGTGACCCAGCACGTCGGCCGCCGCCCGCAGCTCGCCCACGTCGGCCGCTTCACGCACCATGTGCGTCGCGGCCGTGTGCCTCAGGCCGTGCGAGGTGAGCCGCGGCAGGCCGGATCGCTTCACGATGCGCTCGAGGGTCTGGTCGAAGTTGCCCGGTGACACCACGTTGCCCGTCGTGGTGGCCACGACCAGCCCGAGGTTCCTCCAGTCCGCTCCCGCAGCCAGCTGCTCGCGTCGTTGCAGCGCGCGGTGTGCGGCGAGGTGCGCAGTCGTGTCGCTGTCGATGCCGAACGTGCGCCGCGACCGCGCGTTCTTGCCGTCGGTCCACACCGGGCGACCGTGGACCTCCACGAGGCCCTCGGCGATGGTGACCGTCCGCCGGTCGAGGTTGATCCCGTCCCACTTGAGCCCAAGCACCTCCGAGCGGCGCAACCCGTAGAGCACCGCCAGTCGGAACGGGCCCGCCCAACGATGCCCATCGATCGCCGCCAGGAAGGTGTCGACTTGGCCTGCGTCCCACGCCGGAACCTCGCGCTCGCGCTCCGGCTTGGCCACCACCTTCGGCATCGGCACACGCGCCGCTGGCGACCGGCGCAGCAGACCCTCCTCCACCGCGTCGGCCAGCGCGGCGCGCAGCACCGTGCGGAAGATGATGATCGAGCGCCTGGCGTACTGACCCCCCGAGGCCAGACCGTCGAGCCAGCGAGCCACGTCCTCCCGATCGAGGCGATCGAGCCGGATCGACCCCGGGCCCTTGTCGATGTGGCCTGCCGCCCACTCGTACTGCAACCGCGACTTCGGGCCTACATCGGTGCGCGACGCCACCCACCGGGACACCACCCAGCCGACCGTGACCCGGGCTGGGCCCGGCGCGCCCTCGGCGATGGCCTGCTTGGCCGCCGCCGACGCGCCCCGCTCCGAGGTGTAGGTGCCCAGCTGGCGCGGCCGTTGCTTGCCCGTCTCGGTGTCGATCCCGTCGAGGCGCACCACCCATTTGCCCCGCTGCTGGCGCACCGACGCCTGCCCTGTGGCCTTCCATCCCATCGTCCACCCCCCGCAACCGTCCGCCTGGTGCCGCCTCGTATCGGCGGCTGCCATGACATCACGACTGATACCTGGCTGATACATCGGCCGTCCGAGACGGCGAGAGCGCCGGTCAGACCGGCGCTCTCATGATATCAGACCTGCTCAGAGGCTGTGAGATCAGCGCGCTCGGAGGGACTCGAACCCCCAACCTTCTGATCCGTAGTCAGATGCTCTATCCATTGAGCTACGAGCGCGGGCGCCGGGAGAGTCTAGGCGGCGGCCGGTCGGTGGGGCACGGCGTTCCTCACAGCTTCCACGGGTCCCAGCCGGCGGCTTGGTAGATGGCGTAGGCGGCCCGGGTGTTGATCCACGGGTCGAGAAGCTGGTTGGCGTTCGTCACGCCGATGCTGTTCAGGAGGCGCTTGCCGGCCTCGTAGTAGATGGCGAACAGGCCGTAGCAGCAGTAGTTCCGCGATGTGGGGATCAGCCGGGACTCGCGCTTGGCGATGGCGAGTGCGTTGTTCTCCAGCTCGTCCGGCCACACCTCGCGGATGATGGACTCCACCTGGGCCGCGGTGTAGCTGGCCGCAGGGGCCGGGGCCGGAGCCGGAGCCGGTGTGGGTGCTGGCTTCGGCTTGGCCGTCGTGGGCGCAGCCGCCTTGGGCTTGGCGGTGGTTGCCACGGGCTTCGGCTTGGCCGCCACCTTCGGCGCCACGGCGGTGGCCGGTGCCTTCCTCTTGGCCGTCGTGGCCAGCGGCTTCGGCTTCGCCGCGGCCACCACGGGCTTGGGCGCGGCCGTGACCGGTGCCGCCTGCTCGATGGGTGCCACGGTGGTCGCAACCGGCGTTGGCGCGGCGGCGGCGAGCGATGCCGGCAACGTCGCGAGCGTCGTGGACGAGGCTGCGTCCGCCGGGGCACCACTCAGCGTCGCGCCGGGGAGCCCGCTGGCCTTGACCACCTCGCCGTCACCACGGGCGACGAACTTGGCCACGGGCACGAGGACGAGGAAGGCCAGCAGGATCACGCCGATCCGCTGCAGGAACGGGCTGACGGCCGGCGCCGATCGCCGGGGGCTGCTCCTTCGGTACTCGTCGCCGTACATCAGGTTCCCTTCCTGCCCTCCGCGTCCGAACAGCCGGGCGGGGCGGCACCGGGGGAAGAACGGACGACGGCCGGTTCAGCCCCCCACACGTGGATCCGCATGGTCGTAGGGAGGATGTCTAGCCGAGTTCGTCACACAAATGCAACGAGCCACGTGACGGGCGTCACATCTGCGAGCGCCACGCCCGTCGAGCGGAGAGGGTGGGATTTGAACCCACGGACACGATTACTCGCGTCAACGCCTTAGCAGGGCGCCCCGATCAACCGGACTCCGGCACCTCTCCCTGGGACAGACGAGCGTATCTCACGTCTCACCCCGGCACGATTGCCGCCTGGCTGACCTCGACGTAGGTGGCCGCCCGGCGGAGGCGTGCCGGATCGTCACGCAGGTAGCCGAGCCCGACGTTGCAGCTGGCGCACAACAGACCCCGCACCAAGCCGGTCCGGTGGTCGTGGTCGACGCAGAGTGGGGTTGCTCGTTCGTCGCAGATCGCACACCGCTGGTCCTGGATCCGAGCCAGCTCCTCAAACTGCGCTTGGGAGATTCCGTACTTGCGCAAGCGCTTGTACTCGCTGTGATACCGACGCTTGCGCTCCGAGGCTCGCTGACGGCCCAGGATCTCGTCGCGGTTCGCGATGTAGCGCTCACGTTCCTGGATCGACCGACAGGGTCGACACCGAGGGTGCCGACCGAATCGGCCGCCCTTCTGGAGACAGAAGGCGTCCAGTGGCTTCACGACCCCACAGAGCGTGCACGCCTTCATCGCCCCGTTGGGCGGAATGGGTACGTCGTTATCGAACATGTGTTCGATCCTACCGAAAGGCCTCGACCCTCGGGAGCTTGGGTCGTAGCGTCCCCCGACCGTGGGTGCCATCACGGTGAGTCACGTCGGCTGGAGTCGACCGGGAGGCGCTCCCCTGCTCGACGACGTGTCGTTCCACGTGGGCGACGGTGACCACGTCGCGCTCATCGGCGCCAACGGCGCAGGCAAGACCACGCTCCTGCGGCTCGTCGCGGGTGACGAGGGTGGCCACACCGGCACCATCAGCGTCGATGGCCACCTCGCCTTCATGCGCCAGCTCGTCGGCCACGACGCTGGTTCCACGACGGTGCGCGATCTCCTCGTCGGCCTGGCCCCGCGACGCATCACGACGGCGGCGCACCGCCTCGACCGCGCCGAGGCCGCGATGCAGGCCGCACCCGACGACACCGACACGGCTGTCCAGTACGCACACGCCCTCGGCGACTGGGGCGAGGTGGGTGGCTACGACGCGGAGGCGTTCTGGGACGTCTGCACGACCAGGGCGATCGGCCAGCGCTACGACGACATCGCCGCCCGCCCGCTGTCCACCTTCTCGGGCGGCGAGCAGAAGCGGATGGCTCTCCAGGCGCTGCTGGCCGGCGAGCACGACGTGCTCCTGCTCGACGAGCCCGACAACTTCCTCGACGTCGAGGGCAAGCGATGGCTCGAGGGCGAGCTCCGACGCTGCGCCAAGACGATCCTGTTCGTCAGCCACGACCGGGAGCTGCTCGCTGCAGCCGCCACGAAGCTCGTGACGGTCGAGGCCAAGGGCGCGTGGACCCACGGCGGGTCCTTCGCCACGTACCACGACGCTCGCCAGGCGCGCCTCGAACGCATCGAGCAGGACCACGAGCTGCACCAGCGAGAACGAGCGCGCCTTGCCGAGATCGTCCGCGTCATGAAGGAG
>CAZTVJ010000276.1:0-14817 GCA_964616935.1 uncultured Acidimicrobiales bacterium
AGGTGTGCCTGTTCACCTCGGCCGCGACCCACCTCATCGCCGACGTGAGTGGGGCGTTCCCTGCCGCCCGCTCCTACGCGCCGCTGCCCGCACCGGCGCGCCTGCTCGACACACGCATCGGTGGCAGCACCATCGACGGTCAGTTCGCCGGTCTCGGCAGCCGGCCGGCCGGTTCGGTGCTTCCGCTGATGGTGCGCAACCGGGCCGGCGTGCCCAACGGCGCCCAGTCGGTGGTGCTGAACGTCACCGTGGCCGGCGCCCTGGGAGCGGGCTACGTGTCGGTGTACCCGTGCGGCCAGCAGCCGCCGAACGTCTCGAACCTGAACTTCGTGCCGTTCCAGATCGTGCCGAACGCCGTGATGGCCAAGGTCGCGAGCAACGGAACGGTGTGCCTGTTCACGTCGGCCGCCACCGAGCTGCTGGTCGACGTCGGCGGCTACTTCCCGAACAGCGCTGTCTACGCACCGCTCACGACGCCCGCTCGATTGCTCGACACCCGCCCGGGTGCTCCGACCATCGATGGCCTGTACGCCGGCATCGGTGCGCAGCCAGCCGGGTCCACGCTGGCCGTCCCGGTCCTCAATCGCGGGGGTGTCGGCGCTGCGGCGGGCTCGCTGGTGCTCAACGTCACGGTCGCCGGTCCCTACGCCGCCGGCTATGTGACGGTGTTCCCGTGCGGCGACCCGCCTCCCAACGCCTCCAACCTGAACTTCGACGCGGGCGAGATCGTGCCGAACGCCGTGGTCTCGAAGGTCGGCGTCGGGGGCGCCATCTGCCTGTTCACCTCCGCTGCCACCCATCTCCTGGTCGACGTGGCGGGCACGCTGCCCTGACCCGCGCGGCAAGGGCGCTGCATCCGCCGCGCGCACCACGGTCGGAACTACGGTTCTGGCGTGGTTCGCCGCTGTGATCGGCCGTTGTGCAGCGATCTGGCCGCGGTCGCCTACGGGTTCGACGCCGGCTGCCTTCTCGTGTGGCTCGACGCCCTGGTGGACGACGACCGAGCTCGTGCCGGTGCGCTCTGCGCTCGCCACGGTCAGCGTTTGATCGCGCCGAAGGGATGGTGGCTTGACGATCGTCGGGTGGAGGTCCCCGAGCTGTTCCACGGCGACGACGAGCCACCGGTGCCGGCGCCGACCAAGGTGCCCGCAGGGCCCCGACGCCGTCGTCGCAAGCCGGCTCCGGTCGAGCCCGTGGTGGTGGCCGAGGCGGCTCGCCCCCAGCCCGACGACCTTGTGTCGTTCACCGGGTTCGACCCCGAGGAGGCGCCCGTGGTGGCCGCCGGTCCTGTGCTGGTCGAGGAAGCGATCGTCGTGGGCGACGACGGGCCTGACGTCGTGAGCGGCTCGGTCGTCATCGAAGGCTCCATCGTCGTAGAGGATCCGGGGGAGCCGAACCCGTTGCTCGAGCCGAGCACGCCCTTGCTGGCCCGGGCGTTCAGCGGGGTGGCGCGCCCCGATCGCCCACACCATCGCAGTCGCCGCAACGGCACCGCGGGCGACGCTCCCGCTGACCCTGCGCCCTGATCCGCACCAGGAGATACTGGCGTCGTGGAGCTCTCGGCGGAACTCGAAGCACCCTGCCCGCCGGGCGAGCTGTTCACCTGGGTCGACGACCTGACCCGCTACCCCGCGTGGCTCACGATCGTCAGCCGCGCCGAGCCCTTCGCCACCACGCCGCCGGGCTCGCCGGCCTGGTCGGTCGACCTCCGTGGCCGGATCGGGCCGTTCGCCCGGTCGAAGCGGCTGCGGATGGAACGCACCGGATTCGAGCCCGAGCGCCTCGCGGTGTTCGAGCGGCGCGAGGCGGACGGTCGCCAGCACGCACCGTGGGAGCTACGGGCGGAGGTGTGGCCGAGCGGTGCCGGCAGCCGGCTCGTCATGGCATTGCGGTACGGGGGATCGCTCTGGGGTCCGGTGCTGGAACGGCTGCTCGCCGACGAGATCTCCGACGGTCGCCTGCGCCTGCTCGCGTTGGTCAGCCCGCCCATGCGCTGAATCGGCCCTGGCGGTGCTCCAGGTGGAGCGGGAGTCCGAAGCACTCGCTCAGGTGCTCGACCGTGAGCGTTTCGTGCAGGGGACCGGCCGCGAGCACACGGCCCTGATCGAGCAGGAGAGCGTGGGTGAACCCGGGCGGGATCTCGTCCACGTGGTGGGTCACGAGCACGATCGGCGGGCCGTCGGTGGCCACGACCGAGAGCGCCGCGACCAGCTCCTCCCGGCCGGCGAGGTCGAGGCCGGCGGTCGGCTCGTCGAGCAGCACGAGGCGCGGGTCGTTCATCAAGGTGCGGGCCAGGTAGACGCGCTGCTGCTCGCCCGAGGACAGGGTGCCCATCGGACGGTCGGACAGCTCGCCGGCGCCAAGGCGGTCGAGCAGGGCGGTCGCTCTGGCTCGGTCAGCAGCCGGGTACGAGTGCCACCACGGTTCGAGCGCGGCGTGCTTGGCCGTCATGACCACCTCGGCAGCGGTGAGCTCTGGGCGCAGCTGCGCGGCCAGCGCGGAGCTAGCCATCCCGATCCGGGTGCGCAGGGTTCGCACGTCGGTGCGCCCGACGACCTGACCAAGCACCTCCACCTCACCGGCGGACGGATGCAGGTAGAGCGCGGCGATCCGCACGAGGCTGGTCTTGCCCGAGCCGTTGCGGCCGAGCACGACCCAACGCTCGCCGTCGCGGACCTCCCAATCGATCCCGTCGAGGAGGACGTGGTCGTCGCGCACCAGCCGGACGCCGCGCATGGCGAGGGCGACGGCGCTCACTCGGGGGCAGCGATGGGGAGCTCGAGCAGGTAGGGCCCACCGCTGTCGCGAGCGATGCGGATGGCATCGCCGATGTCGCCGGCGTGGTCGACGCGGGAGGCGGGAACGCCCAGCGAGGTGGCCAGCCCCACGAAGTCCACCGGGGGATCGACGATGTCCATGGCCACGAACCGGCCCGCGGAGACCGTGTCGCCCTTCATGTTCCGCAGGTTCGTCTTCAGGATGAGGTACTGGCGGTTGTTCACGACGGCGAAGACGACCGGGAGGCGCTCGTGGGCCGCCGTCCAGAGCGCCTGGGGCGAGTACATCGCCGAGCCGTCCCCGACCACGCACAGCACGGGTGCCTCACCGCCGTGGGCGAGGCTGACGCCGAGTGCCGCCGGCATCCCCCAACCGAGCCCCCCACCCTTGCAGAAGTAGTAGCGGCCCGGTTCGGTCCAGTGGTGGAACCCGCGCACGTAGCCACCGGTGGTGATCGCCTCGTCGACCACGATCGTGTCGGCCGGCATAGAGCGCACCAGCGCGTGGCTCACGGCCATCGGGTCCATCGGCGCGGCGCCGTAGCGCTCGAGCGCGATGGCCTCGTGCTGGGCGATCTGCTCGTCGCGCTGCACTACCGCGGTCGTCACCGCATCCGCCGCCGCGCCGGCGTCGGCCCGCGCTCGCACGAGTGGCACCAGGGCTTCGAGGGTGAGGCGCGGGTCCCCGGCTACGCCGAGCAGCACCGGATAGGTGCGCCCCAGCGAGGCTGGGTCCGGCGAGAGCTGGACCAGGTCGGTGCCCTCCGGCAGAGGGGAGCCATCGGTGTAGGGGTACACCATGAACGCGCGTCCCCCGACGAGGAAGACCCGCTCGTAGCGGGAGAGCGCGGCCCGGATGCCGGCGGCCGCCGGCGGCAGCATGCCCGACCAGAGCGGGTGCGCAGCCGGGAACACGCCCGTGGAGTGCAGGGGGCTGGCGTGCACGGGCGCGCCGAGCGCCTCGGCCAGCGCGGCGACGGCGGGCACCGCGCCGGACGCGCTCACCTCGTCGCCGACGACGATGGCGAGCCGGCCCACCGCCGGCGCGGTGAGCAGCGCAGCCAGGTCGTCGAGGGACGCGCCCACGGAGCGTCGCTCGATGTGGCTCGGGGCCGGCACGGGAGCGTCGCCGTCCTCGTCGAGGGTGGACATCCGCATGCTCACGAACACCGGGCCGGGGGGCGGCGCCGTGGCGTCGTGGAAGGCCCGTCGCAGGATCGTGCCGAGCTCGTCCAGGTTGCGAACCTCGTGGGTCCACTTCGACACGGGCGCGGCCAAGCCGACGAGGTCACCGGCCAGCAGCGGGTCGGCCACCAGGTGACGCTCGTCCTGCTGGCCGGCGGTGACCACGAGGGGGGTGAGGTTCGCCTGGGCGTTCGTGAGGTTGCCGATGGCGTTGCCCAACCCAGCGGAGGTGTGCAGGTTCAAGAAAGCCGGACGGCCGGTGGCTTGGGCGTAGCCGTCGGCCATGCCCACCGCCGTCGCCTCCTGCAACGCGAGCACGTAGTGCAGGTCGTCGGCGGTGGCGAGGGCGTCCATGAGCGGCAGCTCGGTGGACCCGGGGTTGCCGAAGATGTGCCGGACGCCTTCCGTGCGCAGGACCTCCAGCAAAGCGTCACGACCGGTGCGAGCAGGCATGGACGGCGACGGTACCCGAGGCTCGCGCCCATCGACCTCAGCGCCCGATGGTCGCGGTTCGGTAACGTCGTCGCCAGCCCACTCACCTGAGGTGCTGCCCGGGAGCGATCCCGATGCCCATGCCCGTCGATCCCGAACGCAGCCCGTCGACGTCGGGGCCGACGGTGTCCCGCCGCCACTTCCTCGGAGGCGCCGCCGCCCTCGGTGCCCTGATCCTCGCGCTGCCACCCGAGCGCGCGACGGCCGCCCGCCGTCTGCTGTCCAGCGGCAGCGAGGCGGCGCCGACGGCAGCCCCGGTCCTGCACGGTCTGGTCCATCGCAAGGGCATCCCGGCACCCGATCTGCTCCCGTGGCTCGCCGGTACTGCCGTGGCCGTCGACCACGCTGTCCTGCGACCGTCGCCGACCACCTTCGACCCGACCACCCTCGTCAGCGCCCTGGACACCTGTCGTACGAACGGCCTGCTGGCTCGTCTGCGGGTGAAGTTCGGGACGGGTGCTGCCCCCTGGCTGGCCCAGCGATGCGGCACCGTGCTGATGGACCACGCCCACCCGCCGCCCCCGTTCCGACCGGTCCGTCAGTCACCGGTGGCGGCGTGGTGGGGCTCCGCCTACCTCGATGAGCTGGCCTTCGTCATGGGCCGGTTGGCGGCCTCCTTCGACGGTCACCCAACCCTGGCCGACGTCAACCTCGCCATCGGGGTGGTGTTCTCCGCCGGTGACGGGATGCTCTTCCTCCACGAGAACCAGCGGGCCTTGCGGGCCGCGGGCTACCGCCACGACGACGACATGGCGGCGCGCCGAGCCGTGGCCGAGCTCTACGCCGGCACCTGGCGCCGGACCGACGTGTCGCTGGGGCTGGCCCCGTTCGAGACCTTGCCGGACGACGGCACGACGGTGGTGTCCAACGCCGTCACGGTGGAGCTGGCGAGCCACGCGCGCTCATTGCTCGGTGATCGCCTCGTCCTCGCCCATCAGGGCCTGGTGGGCGATGCCCAGGGCAACCCCATGGGCACCGCCGACCAGCGCTCGCTCTTTCGCTGGATGGCGGACCGGGCGGCTGCGGGCTGGAAGGTCGGTGTCCAGGTCGAGCACCGCGAGCGCATCCTCGCCGAGGCGACGGGCAATCCCAGCGTCGATGGCACCGTGCTGGCCGCCGTGAAGGCGCTCGGGGCTCGCAGTGTCGAGATCCCGGCGGATCCCAGCGTGGGCGAGCTGCGACGCTGGCGTGAGTACTTCGTCGAGTGGCCCGTGCAGGCGTCCCGGTGGCCGAAACCCCCCGTCGTCGGTCTCGTCGACCGGGATGGCTCATCGAGTGGCTACGCCTACCGGCGCCACCGCCAGCACTTCGGGGCGATCGTCGGCCGGGTCGATCACGCCGAGGTGCACAAGGCACCGGGCCGCTTCGACTTCGCCCCGGTGGATCGTCTGCTCGACGAGGCGGAGACCTACGGCGTGGTCATGCGCCTTCGCCTCTACCTCGGCATCCAGGTCATCGATGACGTGGCTCGCGCCGCAGCGCCGCCTTGGCTTCTCGACCGCGTGGGGGGCGTCGTCGTGTCCGATCCGAACTGGGTGGGCGCAGGCCGCACGGTCCGGTTCTGGCATCCGGAGTACCGCGCTCACCACCGCGAGCTGATGGCCGCGATGGCCGACCGCTATGACGAGGATCCACGACTCGCCGAGGTGCACGGACAGCCCGGCGCGCTGATCGGCGGCGAGACCATGATCCAGCGGTACGACAACGCCGAGGCGCTCGACGCCGCCGGCTACCCGGGTTGGGAAGCGGACCGGGATCTCCAGATCGCGTGCCTCCAGGACTACGCCGAGCTGTGGACCCGCACGGGCTGCTACTTCCCGATCAACGCCTTCCAGCGCACGGGCGCCTCGCCGAGCCTCGACACCTCGCTGGAGATCGTTGCTGGCGGGCTGGCGGCGATGGGCGGGCGGCTCCGTCCGGCCAACAACTCGCTCGTGGCCAACGACCGACTCGTGGAGCAGCGGGGCGGCTCGTACCAGGCGACGTACGAGCGCATGCGCGACGAGTGGGGCCCGGCCGGCCTGGCCTGCCAGATCCAGACCGGCAACCCCACCAACATCGCCACGGTCGGCGACGGCAGCGGCACGCTCGACGGCACCGTGCGCTATGCCGCCCTGGTGATCGGCGCGGCGTCCGTGGAGCTGCCCCACATCTACAGCGAGCAGCTCGACCAGCTGCCCCGCTGGGCGGCGCTGTTCCCGGCCGAGCCGGGCCCTCCGCCGGGCCCGATCAAGCCGTCCCCGGGGGCTCCGGTCACGGCGACGCCGGCCAGCACGGATCCGGGCTACTGCCGCGGCCGGTTGATGGGGGAGCTGTACGGCGACGGCCATCTCGGCGCGGGCGCCTGGCGGTTCGTCGGCGACGCGGCCCGGCGCGCCGAGCTCGTCCGCTGTCTCGACGTGCTGGGCTGGCCCTCCGCCGGAACGGGGGGCGAGGTCATCGTGCCGTTCTCGCTGCTCGCCTCCGGCTGGGCCAGCCTGGTCCCTGCTGCTGGAGCGACCGTGGCGGAGGTGCAGGGGTGGTGTGGAGGGGTCGTCGAGGGAGAGGGCTCCGTGGCCGGCCTGGTGTGGGATCTCACGGTGCGGTTCGCCACTGGGCTGACGCTGGCCGACCGGGAGCGCACCGCTCGGGACAAGACCGTGTGGTGCGCCGAGCAGTGGCGCCGACTCGGCGCCGCACCGGCGACCTTGGGCGGTGGTGACGGCGATGGTGCCACCTGGCGGGTGCTGCTCGCCCCCGAGCACCACCGCATCGCGCAGGCCATCGGGCACTACGTCTCGTGGGGTCGGGTCCCCGGCGGCCGCCCCTGACGGTTGACCGCAGCCGTCTCGTTCGGCTCATGTCGAGGCTTCGCGCGTCCTCTGTCCGGATCCCCGACCTGAGCGAGGCGAACGCAATGCCAATACCTCCCTGACCCGGGACATGACCCAAGCCGGGCGCTCGGTCACGTCCTCGTAGGTAAAGGTCACAACGATGAAGCCATCGAGCTGCAGCTCGGTCTGGCGCTGCGCGTCGCGTTGGCGCTCCTGTGGGCTGGCGTGACGACCTTGGCCGGCGACTTCGACGACGACTTGTTCCGCGTCCCAGGTGAAGTCCGCGCGGGCGACCACGCGACGTCCCCGCCGATGGGTGACCTGGCAGCGAGGTTTCGGCAGTCGGGCCTCGCGTACGAGTGTGAGGAACCGACGCTCCAACCAGTTGTGGCCCCCGGCATCACGCAGCAGGTCGTCGAGCAATGCGACGCCCCGCCTGCCGGGACCGCGAAGCGAGGCCAGTTGGCGGCGGAGGAAGGCCTCCGAGGCAAGGCCGTCGCGCAGGGCGCTGTCAATGGCCTTGGAGAGCTCCTCGCGGGTAGCCGTCGCGGCCAGCTCGAAGACAGTGCGCACGCCACTCGTGCAGCGAAAGCCGTTCACCATGGCGCGGTCCGCGGGCCGCAGCGTCGCCGTCGTGTGGATGATGGCACCTGGTAGCGAGCGGCGAGCATGCCGTGGCACCAGGTACTCGATCGGTCCGGGGGCGAAGCCATCGAACCCGTGCAGAGCGGCGGCCGCGCGCCCGGTAACGAGGGCCTTCGGGCCGAGCTCGAGCAACCCAGCGGTGAGGGCTCGCTCCCAGGAGGCCGGCGCCCCAGGCACCGAGAAGGTGGAAGGGCTCAGCCTCGCCAGGCGTCCGGCCCGCTGCCACCGTGACAGCTGATAGGCGGGGTAGCCGAGGTCAAGGATCTGGGTGCGGTGGACGGCGCCATGTTGCAGGGCGGCGAGGGCGGTGACAGGGGTGAGGTCGTGCACGCAATGGATGTGTGCGGGGCGGAGGTCTCATCGGAACCCGCCTGTCGAGGAATTGCCCGCAATTCGCGCGATTCCTCGACAGGAACCGAGAACGAGGGCGGCGCAGGCGGGATGCCGACGGGGTCGGCGCGGCGCTGACCTGGGTCTACAGGGCAGGCGGTTTGGCGTGGACCGCCCACACCGCGTACAGCGAGGCGTACTCGCCGCCGAGTGCCACCAGCTCGTCGTGGCTGCCGAGCTCGACGATGCCGCCTCGGTCGACGACGGCGATGCGGTCGGCCCGTTGCGCCGTGGCCAACCGATGCGCGATCACGATGGCGGTGCGACCCTCGAGGACGACGTCGAGCGCGTGCTCGACGAGCGACTCGCTCTTGAGGTCGAGTGAGGACGTCGCCTCGTCGAGCACGAGCACCCGCGGCCTCGCCAGGAAGGCCCGCGCGAGAGCGAGGAGCTGGCGCTCGCCCGACGACATGGAGCTGCCGCGCTCGTGCACGAAGGTGTCGAGGCCCTCGGGAAGCTGGTCGAGGAGGTCGTCGAGGCCGACGGCGGTGCAGGCCGCTCGGATCTCGCCATCGGTGGCGTCGGGTCGGGCGAACGCGAGGTTCTCCCGGACCGTCCCGACGAAGAGGAACGGCTCCTGCGGCACGACCCCGAGCTGGCTCCGCAACGAAGCGAGGGTGACCCCGCGCAGGTCGTGCCCGTCGATCAGCACGACACCCGACGTGGGGTCGTAGAACCGGACGATGAGCTTGGCCAGGGTCGACTTGCCCGCGCCGGTGGGGCCGACCAGGGCAACGGTCTCCCCGGGGGCGATGAGGAGGTCGACGTGCTCGAGCACGGGTTGGCCGGGCTCGTACGAGAACCCGACATCACGGAGCTCGATCGCACCCTCCAGGGGTGGGAGCGCCACCGCGCCGGGTGCCTCTTCGACCGACGGGTCCGTGGCGAGCAGCTCTCGCAGCTTGGTGACGGCGGCCTGGCCCGACTGGTACGTGCTGTAGAGCTGCACGAGCTGCTGGATGGGCGCGAAGAAGGCCGTCAGGTAGAGGACGAAGGCGGTGAGCCCACCGATCTTGAGCGTCCCGTTCAACACCATGGTGCCGCCGACAGCCAGGACGACCAGCTGGCCCGCCACGCCCACCATGTCCGTGGCGGGGCCGTAGATCGCGTTCACTCGCGCGGTGGAGACGTTGGCGTCCCGGTAGTGGCCCACGAAGTTCCGGTGGGCGGTGATGTTGTGGCGGCGGCGGTTGAAGGCCGTGATGACCCGGATGCCGCCGAGGCTCTCCGAGAGGTCGGCGAGCACCTCGGCGATGCGCTCGCGTACCTGCGCGTAGCCCTTGTCGGAGGCCGATCGGAACCAGAGGGTGAGCACCGTCATGGCCGGCACCACCACGAGCAGGGTGATCAGTCCGAGCGTCGGTTGGATGAGCAGCAGGGCGATGCTGACGACGATCACCGTGAGGCCTTGCACGGCCAGGTTGACGAGACCGTCCTGGAGGAGCACCGAGAGGGCGTCGACATCGCTCGTCATCCGGGTCATCACGCGGCCGGAGCGCTCGTCGATGTAGTAGTCGAGCGACAGCCGCTGCAGGTGGCTGAACACCCGTACCCGCAGCTCGTACAGCAACTTCTCGCCGAGGCGCCCCGTCCAGGCCACCCGCCAGGCTCCGGCGCCGATGCTCACGAGCACCGCGAGGACGAAGAGCGCGGCGATCTGCCACAGCGCCGCCATGTCCTGCGCCTGGATGCCGTCGTCGATGGCGACGCCGGTGAGGAGCGGCCCGGCCTGCACCGCGAGGGTCTCGACCAGCACCAGCAGCCCGGCCAACACGAGTGCGGCCTTGTGGGGCGCGAGCAGGCGCCGAAGCGAGAACGGCCGGCGGTCGGCGACGACGTGGCCGAAGTCGATCACCGGTTCCGGATGCTCGGGCTCCTGTTCGAGGATCTTCTCGGCTCGGGCCTGCAGCTCCTCGGGCACGCCGGAGAACGGCAGGCCGGCCGCGGCGTTGGCCTGGACGGCGGAGGGTCCGCCGAAGCCACCGCCCGCGGGAGGTCCTCCACCCCAGGCCATCAGGCCGCCCCCCCGGGCACGCCCTGGAGCGTCTCAGCGGTCCCGTCGGCGGCCGCCTGGCCGGCCTCGTCCGGGGACTTGGCCTCCTCGGCGTAGCGGGCGAGGACCTCGGCGTACCGGGGCTCGGTGGCGAGCAGGTCGTTGTGGCGGCCGGCCGCGACGACGCGGCCTCCCTCGAGCAGCACGACCCGGTCGGCCAGGGCGATCGTGGACAGCCGATGGGCGATGACGATGGTGGTGCGAGCGTCGAGCAGGGTGCGCAGCGCGGTGTGGATCTGCTCCTCGACCCGGACGTCGACCGCGCTGGTGGCATCGTCGAGCACGAGCACGGTGGGGTTGGCGAGCAGCGTTCGCGCGATCGACAGGCGTTGGCGCTGACCGCCGGACAGGTCGTAGCCGCGCTCGCCGATCACGGCGTCGTAGCCCTCGGGGAGCGCGCGGATGAACCCGTCGGCCTGAGCGGCCATGGCCGCCGCCACGATGTCGTCATCGGTGGCGTCGGGCCGGGCGTAGGCGATGTTGGCCCTGATGGTGTCGGAGAACAGGTACGGCTCGTCGAGGACGACGCCGGCGTGGTGGCGCAGGCTGGCCAGCGTCAGGTCGCGGACGTCGTGTCCGTCGATCAGCACCGCGCCGCGGTCCACGTCGTAGAAGCGCAGCAACAAGCGGGCGACGGTGGACTTGCCGCTGCCGGTACGGCCGACGACGGCCACCGTCTCGCCAGGCTCCACGACCAGTGAGAAGCCGTCGAGCACGGGCGCCTTGCCGACGTAGGAGAACGTCACGTCTCGGAGCTCGACCCGACCCGAGGGGTCGATCAGGTCGATGGCTGCGGGCCGGTCCACGATGGCCGGACGCTCGTCGAGGATCTCGAAGAGCCGTCCTGCCGAGGCGGCGGCGCGCTGACCCAACAAGATGATGAAGCCGAGGAACCGGAAGGGCGCCTGCATCAGCACCACATAGGCGTTGAAGGCCACGAGGTCGCCGATGGTGACCTGCCCCTCGATGGCCAGGTAGCCGCCGACCAGGAGCACGCCGGCCAGGCCGAAGCGGGGCAGGTTCTCCATCAGCGGACCCCACCGGGCGCGGCCATCGGCCTGTGCCACCGAGGCCCATTGGAGCCGCTGGGACGCCTTGGCCAGCTTCGTGACCTCACGCTCCTCGGCCGCGAACCCCTTGACGACTCGCACGCCGTTGACGTTCTCGTCGACGACCGTGGCGATGTCGGCCATGCGGGCCTGGACGATCCACGACAGCGGGAAGATCACGTCGCGCAGGCGACGGCCGGCGAGGTACACGAACGGGAGCGGAGCGACGGCCACGACCGTCAGCGGGACGCTGATGCTCAGCATCAAGACGATGGCCACCACGAAGCTCACCAAGGTGAGCGAGATCAGCGGTGCGAAGGTGAGGAACATCTGCACCGACCGGATGTCCGAGTTGGCGCGGGAGATGAGCTGGCCGGACTGCACCCGGTCGTAGAACTCGAACGACAGCCGGGTGAGGTGGCCGAAGACGATCGTGCGCAGGTCGTACTCGAGGTCGTACGCCACCTGGAAGAGCTTCGAGCGGTAGCCATAGGTGAGGAGTGCTCGCAGCAGGCCGAGGCCACCCAGGATCCACAGGTACTTCGACAGCGGCTCGGTCTGGTCGACCAGCGCAAGGTCGATGGCGTTGCGGGTGACCAGGGGCAACAGGACGCCGGCGATGAGGGCGATCAGTGCAGCGAAGAGCGACCCGAAGAACGGCACGCGTCGAGCCCCCAACAGCGGCCACATCCGCCGCCACCACGTGAGGGTGCGGTCCGGGGCGATGCCCGCGGCAGGCGGCGGGGCCGACGGCGTGACCCCCAGCAGCTCGTACGGGCTCCAGGGGCCGTCGGGATCCATCAGCGGCGCACGCTAACGCCGAGAACGTGCGCCGCAACCGTGCGGGACGGAGCCGCGGCGTACCCTCCGATCCATCGGTACGGTCGCAGGGCTCGCCATCGTTGTCGCGCTCATCGCGGCCAATGGTCTGTTCTGCGCGGCCGAGTTCGCGTTCGTCGCCGTGGATCGGACGAGGATCGCGATGGAGGCCGGGGCCGGCGATCGCCAGGCGGGCGCCCTGGCCCGAATGCTGGCCCGTCTCAATTTCTACCTGTCGGGCGCACAGCTCGGCATCACGATCACCTCGATCGGCCTCGGCTTCGTTGCCCAGCCGTTCATCGCCGAGCTGCTGCTGCCGGCGTTCGAACCGTTCCTCCGCCCGGCGACAGCCCGAGGCGTGTCGCTCGCGGTCGCCCTCGCGTTGGCGACGGTCCTCCAGCTCGTGTTCGCGGAGGTCGTGCCGAAGAACCTGGCCGTGAGCCGGCCGGAGCCGACGGCGATCGCCCTCGCCCGGCCCATGAGGGTGTTCAGCATCGTGCTCGGGCCCCTGATCCGGTTTCTCAACGCCACCGCGGCCAGGCTCGTGCGCCGCCTCGGCGTGGAGCCACGTGAGGAGCTGGAGAGCATCGGCTCGGTCGAGGAGCTGGAGGTCCTCATCCGGTCGTCCGGCAAGCAGGGCAGCCTCGACCCCGGAGCGGCCCGCCTGCTCACCCGCTCCATCCGCTTCGGCGACCAGCAGGCGGCCGATGTGCTGGTGCCGCGTACGGTCCTCGTGGCCCTGCCCCGCACCGCCACGGTGGCCGAGCTGGCCTTGCTCGCCGTGGAGTCGGGCTACTCCCGGCTACCCGTCTACGGCGACGACATGGACGACGTGGTCGGGGTGGCCCTGGCCAAGGACGTGCTCCGCGTCGCCCCCGAGGACAGAGCTGCCACCCTGGTGACCGAGCTCATGGTCGCCGTGCCTGCGGTGCCGGAGACCGCGCCGCTCGACGTGCTCCTCGCCGACATGCGCCAGAGCGGGCGCCAGCTCGTCCTGGTCGTCGACGAGTACGGCGGCACGGCCGGCATCGTGACACTGGAGGACCTGCTCGAGGAGATCGTCGGCGAGATCGAGGACGAGTACGACGAGCCCGAGCTGACGAAGCCCCCGGTCGTCGGGTTCGTGGTCCTGGATGCCGGCCTGCACCCCCGAGAGGTCGAGGAGCTGTCCGGGCTGGCCCTGCCCGCCGGCGCCTTCGAGACCCTGGCCGGGTTCGTGGTGTCCCGGCTCGACCACATCCCCGCCGTCGGCGACGAGGTCCTGTGGCGTGGCTGGCGACTCGTGGTGCTCGAGATGGATCGCCGGCGGGTTGCCCGGGTCGCCGTGCACCCAGGCCCACCGGACGAGGTGCAGCGATGATGTGGCTCGCGCTCGCGGCGGCGCTCGCGCTGGTGCTCGCCAACGGCATCTTCGTGGCGTTCGAGTTCGCGCTCGTCACTGCGCGGCGAGCGCGCCTCGACGCGCTCGCCGTCGACGGCAGCCGCCGGGCCCGGCTGGCGATGGCCGCCACCGCGGACCTGTCGCACCAGATCGCAGGGGTGCAGCTCGGCATCACGATGGCCTCGCTCGGGCTGGGTGCGCTGGGCGAGCCGGCTATCGCCCGCCTGCTGGAGACGCCCCTCGAGGCGCTCGGCCTCTCCGAGGGCGCCGTGCACGTCGTGTCGTTCGCCGTGGCGTTGGCCATCGTGGTCTTCCTCCATACCGTGCTCGGCGAGCTGGTGCCGAAGTACCTCGCCATCGCAGAGCCGGAGCCCACGCTGCTCTGGTTGGCCGTACCGATGCGTGCCTTCCTGTTCGTCTTCGGGCCGATCATCCGCGTGCTCAACGGCCTCGCCCGGGCCACCCTGCGGGTCCTGCGCGTGCCGCGGCGAGACGAGCTGGTCGGTGCCCACTCTCCGGAGGAGCTGACTCGACTCCTCGCGGATTCACTCGATCGTGGTGTGCTCGACGACGATGAGCACGCGCTGCTCAGCGGGGCCATCGGCTTCGCGGCGCGACCGATCGCCGAGATCATGGTGCCGCGCGGTGAGATGGTGGCGGTCAGCGCGTCGACGGCCGTCGCGGGGGTGGAGACCGTCCTGGTGGAGTCCGGTCACTCCCGACTGCCGGTGACCGGCCGAGGGCTGGACGACGTCCTGGGCTTCCTGCACGCGAAGGATCTGCTGGACGTGCCGGTTGCCGAACGAGGGTTGCCGGTGCCCGGTCGCTTGGTTCGCCCGCTGCTGAAGGTGACCGCCGACCGCTCGCTCGACCAGGTGCTGGTCACCATGCAACGGGCGCGGCTCCACCTCGCTCTGGTGCTGGATCACGACGGTCGCACGGCCGGCCTGGTCACCTTGGAGGACCTGCTGGAGGAGGTCGTCGGCGAGATCCGTGACGAGACCGACCGCCGCCAGTGACCGCCGCCACTGATCGGCGCCAGGGACCGCCGTTGCCTGATGCTGTAACCCAACTGCAACCTTCGGCTACCCTGACGTCGGCGTGCGACCGAAGCTCCTCCTCTCCTTGGCGCTGGTCGCCGCGGTCCTCACCGCAGCCGTGCCGGCCGGTGCTCAGTCCGCTGAGCAGGATCGGCGTGCCGCAGAGCAGGCCG
>CAZTVJ010000277.1:0-2911 GCA_964616935.1 uncultured Acidimicrobiales bacterium
CGGTCCTGGGCCTTCACGCCGTTGCGCGCCGCCGTCGCGTTCGTGGCGCTCGCCGTCGTCACCCGCTTGCCCGGCCTCGTCGCGCCGCGGGTGTTCAACCCCGACGAGTCCACCGTGGGCATCATGGCCCGGGTCATGGCCAGCGGCGGTCACCTCTACGTCGACGTCGTCGATCGCAAGCCGCCCGGGTTGTTCCTCATCTTCTGGTCGATCGATCGGTTGACGGGTGTGGCCGACCTGCGGTTGACCAGGCTCATCGCCCTGGTCGCGGTGGCGGCGACGAGCTGGCTCCTGGCGGTCGAGGCCAGGCGGCGCTTCCGGAGCACGCTGCCGGTCGGGCTCCTGGCCGCGGTGGGCCTGCTGATCTTCACCCTCCTGCCGGCCCGGGACACCCAGTCGGTGTCGTTCGAGGCGCTGGCCATGCTCCCTGCCACCATCGCCTTCGTGCTGGCCGCCCGTGGCCGCACTGCCAGCGCCGCCTTCGCCACCGCGATCGCGACGCTCTGCAAGCAGACGTTCATCCTCGGTCTGATCCCGGTGCTCTACCACTCCTACCGGCGCCACGGCTGGGCTGGCGTGGCTCGCGACGGAGCGGTCTGCCTGGCGTCGATCGCGATGGCCGCGCCGTTCTTCGGCGGCCGGCCGTTCTTCTACTGGAGCTTCCTCGAGGCGGCTGGGTACGCGGCCGACGCCGGGGTCCTGGCCCGGGCCCTCGTCGCCCTCGTCGTGATGGTCGCCCTCCTCGGCGCGCTGCTCCTCGCCCCACTGCTGCTCGCCAGCGCGGCGCCGCGGCGCTGGCAGCCCGACCTCGTGCTGTGGCTGGCCGGGGGTGCACTCGCCTACGTCGCGGGCCTGCGCTTCCTCACCCACTACGCCTTCCAGCTGCTAGCGCCGCTGGCGCTGCTCGCCATGGGCGGCCTGGCCGTGCCGGGCTGGCGGCGGCGCATCGGGGTTGCCCTGGTCGGCGTCGTCAGCGTGGTGTGGTTGGCGGCCGGGCTCCTGACGCTCGGCCAGCAGGATCCCTACCAGCCGTTGGCCGGCTACCTGCGCTCCACGACCGCACCGAGCGACCGCGTGTTCGTGTGGGGTCAGTCGTCACAGATCTACTGGCAGGCCGACCGGTTGCCGGCCTCCCGCTTCCCGCACATCCAGTTCCTCACGAACCTCACCCCGAGGCCGGGTGACACGGGGGAGGACCAGCCGGACTACGTGACGACCCTGGCGTCCTGGCAGGACCTGTGGGCCGACTTCCGCGCCCATCCGCCCGAGGTGATCTTGGACAGCACGATGGTCAATGGGGGCAGCATCGCCAACGCCCGGATCGAGGCGAGCCCGTTGTGGGCCTACGTCCGTTCCGGCTACGAGCAGTCCGGGACGATGGACGGCATCGTCGTGTGGCGCCGCCTCCCTCCGGACACCCTGGTGACCAGCCGGCCCTAGCTGGCTCGTCTCGCACGGCGCGGCTCTACCCGGCCAGACTGGCACCGTCGCTCGCCGGTGCGACGTCTCGTCGTGCTGGCACCCCGGGGGAGGCAACCGTGACCAGACCGTTCCGTTTCGCCGTGCAAGGTTCCACCGCGTCGTCGGGCGCCGAGTGGAAGGCCCTGGCCCAGCGGGCCGAGTCGCTCGGGTACAGCGCACTGCACCTGCCCGACCACTACCTCGGGCCGGGCACGCACGGCGCCCAGGTGCTCGCCGCCATCCCCGCGATGGCGGTGGCCGCCGCCGTCACCGAGACCCTGCGCGTCGGCTGTCGCGTGCTGTGCATCGACTACCACCATGCCGCGGTGCTGGCCAAGGAAATGGCCACCATCGACCTGTTGTCCGACGGCCGCCTCGAGCTGGGCCTCGGCGCCGGCTGGGTGAGCAGCGAGTACGAAGCGATGGGGATCGAGTTCGATCCGGCTGGTGTGCGCATCGACCGCTTGGCCGAGGTCATCTCGTTCGTGAAGGCCTTCTTCGCAGGAGAGGAGCTGGACATCCACGGCGACCACGTCGTCGTGAGCGGCTACCGGGGCACGCCGGCACCCGTGCAGCAACCGCATCCTCCGATCATGATCGGCGGCGGTAGCCGGAGGGTGCTGAGGCTGGCGGGCCAGGAGGCGGACATCGTCAGCTTCAACTTCAACAACCGCGCTGGCGTGGTGGGGCCTGACGGCGTGGGCAGCTCCACCGCCAGCGCCATGGACGACAAGGTGGCGTGGGTGCGCGAGGGCGCGGGAGCTCGCTTTGCCGACGTCGAGCTGGAGGTCGGGGCCTACTTCACCGCCGTCACGGACGATGCCGACGCCACGGCCGAGAAGTTCGGCGGCATGTTCGGGCTCTCGGCCGCGGACATGATCGAGCACCCGAACGCGCTCATCGGCTCGCTGGGCGAGATCTGCGAGCAGCTGCAGCGGCGGCGCGAACGGTACGGCTTCAGCTACGTCACCGTCTCCGACCGGAACATGGAGGCCTTCGCGCCGGTCGTGGAGCGCCTGGCCGGCTCGTAGGGTGGCGCGCCTCAGTCGCGGATGAGGCGCTCCATCGTCTGGTGGTACTTGCCGATCTTGCACTCGCGCTCGCTCAGCACGTTGCGCCGGTAGCCCATCGAACGCTGCGTGCGAGCAAGCTGCTGGTAGATGGCGATGTCCTCGGCCACGACGCTCTGCAGCGCCTTCCAGTGGGCGTCCATCTTGGCGTAGTACGCCTCGTAGTTCGGGTCCCCTTCGTCGGCCGGGTAGACGAGCTGCCAGCAGATGAAGCGGGTGCGGTCGACGTCGATGGGCACCGGGTTGAAGATCTGTAGCTGGTCGGGGTTGCAGTTGAACACCGTGTTCGGGAACACGACGTAGTGGCAGATGGTGTAGCGGTGGTGGTCGCCCGTCTCGTCCAGCTTGTCGAGCGTCGTCGGGCGAGGCACGAACATCAT
>CAZTVJ010000278.1:0-2955 GCA_964616935.1 uncultured Acidimicrobiales bacterium
CGGCTCGTCGAGGAACACCACCTGGGCACAGCCGGGCAACGCCTCCCCGATGGCCCCGTGCAGGGCGCGCAACCGCTCCCGGACCGCCCGCACCGACACGTCG
This sequence comes from uncultured Acidimicrobiales bacterium, assembly GCA_964616935.1. Classification (GTDB taxonomy): domain Bacteria; phylum Actinomycetota; class Acidimicrobiia; order Acidimicrobiales; family Ilumatobacteraceae; genus CAZTVJ01. The sequence continues at coordinate 104 of CAZTVJ010000278.1, forward strand.
AAGGCGGTGCTGGCCGGGACGCCCCGGTGCATGAGCCACAGGCCCAGCGTCACGGGGCCGGCGAGCTGCCACTTCACCGGTCCCCGGCGTCCCCGGGCTACGTCCAAGAACGCCCGCAAGCCCACGAAGGCGTCGTGGTCCAGGTCGGTGTGGACGGGCGCCAGCGGGTCCAGGCGGGGCGGGTCCACGAGCACCCGACCCGAGTCGTCGAGCTCGATGCCCCGGATGCCTACCAGCGCCTGGGCCAGCATGCCCTCAGCCGCCGACCGGGCCGGCAGCGACGGGATGGCGGGCAGGTCGGGCAAGAGCTCCAGTACGCACGCGGCAGCCGCCCGTGGGTCTCGATGGGGCAGGCTCCCGATACCGGTGGTGACCCCGGCGGGCAGGCGTACCAACATGCCGGGGACCTCCTCTTCGGGCTCGTTCGCTGGGCTCGCTGTGCGGCGTCCCGACTGCGCTCCGGCGGGTGGCCGGCCTCCTACGTTGGTCACCGGGTGGTCTACTCGGCAAATCTTGGCGGCCATGCGCCCCCGGCATCTCATCGTGTGGCTCCTGCGGGCCGGCTGGCTGGTGCTGCCGGTGACCGTCGGGTTCGCGGTGGCCGGCGCCATGGACGGCCGCACGGAGACCGCTTCCATCGTCGTGCTGGTAGCCGCCTGGGGCACCTGGGCCGTGGGGCTGATCGCCACCTTGGTGCTCAGCGTGCCGAGCCTCACGGCCGTTCGGCTCCTTGCTCCGCTGACCGTCGCTGCGGCGATGGTCTCGGCCCTCACCGGGGCAGGAGTGGCACCCACGGCACTGGCCGTCGTCGGTGCCGGCGTGGTGGCGGTCCTGTCGTTCACGGCCGAGGTGGGCGAGGCGTTCGTGCAGGGGTCCGCCTACGGCGACGAGCGCCGGTTCCCCGTACGCGTACCGGCTGCCCTCTTGGCCGGACCGCTTCCGTTGGCGTGGTTGCTCCTCGCCGGCACGGCGATGGGCGGCGTCCTCCTCCTGGCGGCATCGACGTGGGTCGTCGGCGCTGTCGTGCTCGCTACCGCCATCGGTCTCGGCGCGCTGCTCGTGCCGCGGTTCCACCGGCTGACCACGCGGTTCGTCGTGCTGGTGCCCGCCGGGTTCGTCGTCCACGACAGCCTGGTCGTTGCCCAGACCTCAATGTTCCGCCGCCCGGAGGTCGCCTCGCTCGGCTTGGCCCTGGCCGACACCCAGGCCCTCGATCTCACGGGCACGACGTTGGGCAACGCCGTGGAGGTGTCGCTGCGGCGGCCCGGTCAGGTGGTGGTGGCCGGCCGGCGCGAGCACCCCCAAGGACAGGCCGTCTCGCTGCAGCGGTGCCTCGTAGCGCCCTCACGACCCGGCCGGCTGCTCACCGAAGCGGTCAACCGCGGCTACTCGGTCACGAGCTAGGTGCGACCGCCCGCATCCCGGCCCCGGTCGTGGTACTCCGCGTCCTGCACTGGCACGTGTCCAGATTCCCCGATCACGGGCCACCCCATCAGGCAGTTCTGCGCTCGCGCTTCGGGGCACGCGCATACTCTCGGGTTCGTGATGGGCAGCGTTGCAGTCAGGACCTTGGAGCTCGGCGGCGCCCTCGTCAGCCTGACGCCCGGCTCCGTGCGGGCTCGTGCCGCGGCAGGAATCAACCTTCCGTGAGGCCCGGAGTCGACCTCTACTGGATTCCTCTGGGTGCGGGCGCGGGTGGCGCCGTGGTGCGGTGGAGCGGCCGACTCTATGAGGCGTTGGCCGCGACCGTCGCACGACGTCCCCGGTGCGATCTCTTCCACTCCGCACTCGAGATCCACCTCGACGACGTGACCACCGTCGTCGAGATGGCGCCGGTGTGGACCAAACGGGGCGACCGAGGGGTCGTGTCCGAGGGAGCGGTCGGCGCCCGGTTCCTGGGACGTTCGAGGCTGTTCCGTTACGAAGTTCGCTCCTGGCGCGGGGGCTCCATCCCGGACGTGGCCGCCGTCGTCGGTGGCCCCGTGATGGTGACTGACCATCCAGATGAGGCTCGCAGGGTGCTCGAGCTGGTACCGGAGTTCCCTGCCCACACCTGGGGTCGAGATGAGCTGTCCGCCGGTGAGATGTGGAACTCGAACTCCCTGACGTCATGGCTGCTGACGCGCGCTGGTCTCGAGACGAGCAACATCGAGCCTCCGCCCGGCGGCCGGGCGCCAGGCTGGGCTGCCGGTCTCATCGTCGCTTCCCGAGCCGACTGACGCCCCGGCGTCCAACGGTGCAGGCGTCCCCGAACGCCGGATTTCGCGGCTGCGAGGCCCGGCACGCGACAGTTGCTCTGCTGCCGCCCGCGAGCGCGACTGATTGCCCGAGCGCGGTGGGCCGAGGCTCGCGACCTCACTGGCAGATATGCAGTCGTCGCTGCATTCGCCGGAACGGTTACTCGGGCTCCGCTCGTACCCGGTGAGAACCCGGCTCTGCCGGATATGGGCAGTAGCCCCGTCTCTTCGCATGAAGGATGTTCAGCACGCCGATGGCGGCTCCGGCAGCGATGACCACGATCGGTGCCAGATTGAGAGCAAAGCCGAGTAGCACCAGCACGACTCCCGATCCCACTCCCCACAAGACCGGATGAACCACGACCCAGTCACTGAACCGGCTCGGCAGACTGCGCATCTGCTACCACAACCTCCGCTTGGACTGCCAACGACCGTAGGGCCAACCTCCTCCCGATGTCGAGAGACGACCGGGGGGTCCGCTCTCGGAGCCAGGACCACGGGCTGGGAGGACGGCACCGTGCCAGATTGCCCTGACTTGGCCACGCCGATCGGCAGCTCTGCGCCAATCTGCTGTTGCCTTCAGCGCCGGGCGCATGTCACCGACGAATTCGGTCC
>CAZTVJ010000279.1:0-12663 GCA_964616935.1 uncultured Acidimicrobiales bacterium
CGATGCCGGCCGCGATCGCGACGACGGTGATCCCGGCCCCGATGGCCACCAGGCGACCCCAGCGACGAGGGGGGCGGCGGGCCAGCTCGGCGCGGCCGTCGGCCAGCTCGCGCAGCACCGCGGCGGCCCGAGCGGTGTAGCCGTCCTGTAGCGCGCTGTAGTCCGTCTCGTCCAGGTCACCGGCCTCCCGCTCGCGTTCCAGGTCGTCGAGCGAGGCGAGCAGGAAGTGGCGCTCCTCCTCCAGCTCGGCCAGGCGATCAGCGTCGACCCGGCGAGTTGCCGGTCCACGCGCTGCCGCCACCGTCGCGTCAGCCGGGTCGACCTTCATCGACCGTCACCCTCGCCGATCCTCCCTGCGCCGAACGGGCCGTCGTCGCTCGGGTCGCCATCCACGGCCACATCCGGGGCCCGGCGGTCGTGCTCGCCGGCCAACGCCGCGGCAACGAGGGCGCGATCGGCGTCGTCGGGTGGAGGGACGGCGAGCTGTCGCCGCCAGCGGCCGAACGCCAGGCCGAGGGCGCCGAAGCCGAGCACCAGGACCACCACGGGCAGCGCCCACACGATCGCCCCCGCCCCACCGGCCGACGGCACGAGGAGGTACTCGGAGCCGATGCGCTCGGCCAGGTAGCTGCGCACCTCGTCGTCGGTACGACCGGCGGCCACCTGGCGGGCGATCTCCGCCTTGATGTCGTCGGAGGCGGGCGCCTGGGAGACGAAGACGCTCTCGCCGGCACAGGTCGGGCACTTGATGGTTCGGGCGATGGCGTCGATGCGGTCGGCGTTCGTGCGCGGCCCGGCGCGCCCACTCGCCATCACCAGGACGACGACGACGATGACGGCCATCACCAGCCAAGCACCCCATCGCTTGAGGAACATCACGGCTGGACCGCCGCCGCGCCTGCCTGCGCCTTGGCCCGCCGCAGCAGCTCGGTGAGGCTCTCGGTGGTGACGGTCGAGATCACCCTGGCCCTGACGATGCCGTTCGGATCGACGATCCAGGTCTCGGGCACCTTCACGACGCCGTAGGAGATGGCGAACCGGCCGTCGGGGTCGAGGACGGCCGGGTAGCCGCCGCCGCCGTAGTCCGCCAGGAACCGACGGATCTCGGTCTCGCTGTCGTTGTAGACCACACCGACCACCTCGGCGCCGTCGGGCTGTTGCGCCTGCTCCGCGGCGAACCGGGCGAGGTCGGGCGCCTCCTGCTTGCACGGGTCGCACCAGGACGCAAAGAAGTTGAGCACCACCCACGACCCTCGGCGGGTGCCGAGGTCGAACGAGGGACCGTCGAGCGTCGTGCCACGGACGGCGGGAGCGGGCCGACCGAGCAGGGGCGTGTCGGCGGTGTCACCGCCTCCGGTGCGCGACACGGCGAACACCGCGATGAGGAACCCCGAGAGCAGCGCCACGACCACGGTGGCGACCAGCACCGGCCGGCGGCGTGTGTCCGGCGCGTCGGGCGCGTCGACGGGATCGAGCGTGTCAGCCATCGACCAGGCCCGAGCGACGCGAGGCGCCGGTGAGGACAGGGGGCTCGACCACGATGTCCGCTGGCGCGAGCACGGGCGCGGAGACCGGGTCGGTGGGCCGGCGACGGCGGCCGGGGAACGCCGCGAGCACAGTGCCCACGGCCATGATCCCGCCCCCCACCCACAGCCAGAGCGTGAGCGGGCTGAGCAGGACCTGGATCGAGACGGGCCCGTTGGCATCCTCGGGAGGCTTGAAGGTGAGGTAGATGTCGCCGGTGAGTCCGGTGCGCACGGAGGGCGTGCCCACGAACTGACCCTGGTTGTTGAAGCGTTGCCAGGCTGGCGAGTAGACGTCGCCACCGTCGATGCGGATGTCGGCCTTGCGGGAGAACTTCTCGGGATACGTCACGTCCCGGATGCCCAGGAACGTGAAGCTGTGGCCGCCGAACTGGATGGTCTCACCAGCGGTGACACGGAACTCGCCACGACGGCTGTAGCCGGAGGATGCGGCAAACGCGACGGCCACGACGATCACGCCGAGGTGCACGATCATGCCGCCGTTGGCGCGACCCACGAGGCCCCGCCAGCCCTGGCGTCGCGTGGCCAGGATCAGCTGGCGGGCCGCTGATCCCGCCGCGAACCCGCCGAGGCCGAACGCCAGCAACGAGCCCACACCCCGGGCGCCCAGCGCGGCCGCCAGCACCAGTGACGCCACACCCACCCAAGCGGGCCAGAACAGCCGCTGGCGCAGCAGCTCGCCCGATGCCTTGCGCCACGGCAGGACCGGCGCGATGGCCATGAGCGTCAGGAGCGCGAGGCCGATGGGCATCGTCATGCGCTCGAAGAACGGCGGCCCGACGGCGAGGCGCTCGTCCCGCAGCGCCTCGACGACGAGTGGGAACACCGTGCCGAGCAGCACGACGAACGCGAACACCGCGAAGAGCACGTTGTTGGCGAGGAAGGCGCCCTCGCGTGAGAGCGGGGAGTCGATGACGCCCGGAGAGCGCAGGCGATCGCCCCGCCAACCGATGAGCACGACCGAGACGCCGACCACCAACGCGAAGAACGTGAGCAGCCACGGCCCGATCCCCGACTCGCTGAACGAATGGACGCTGTCGAGCACGCCTGAGCGGGTGAGGAACGTCCCCAGGATGGTGAGGCTGAACGTGGCGCACAGCAGCGCCAGGTTCCACACCCGCAGCATCCCCCGCCGCTCCTGCACGAGCACCGAGTGGATGAACGCTGTCCCGGTGAGCCAGGGCAGCAAGCTGGCGTTCTCGACCGGGTCCCAGCCCCAGTAGCCGCCCCAGCCGAGCACCTCGTAGCTCCACCACGCGCCGAGCAGGATGCCCACCGTGAGGAAGCCCCACGCCAGCAACGTCCAACGGCGGGTGGCGAGCAACCAGCCCTCCCCGACCCGCCCCGTCACGAGCGCGGCGATGGCGAAGGCGAAGGGCACGCTGAAGCCGACGTAGCCCAGGTAGAGGATGGGTGGGTGGAAGGCCATGAGGATGTGGTTCTGCAGCAGCGGGTTCGGTCCGGGCCCGTCGAGCGGGACGGCACCGGCCACGGTGCGAAACGGGTTGGCGGGGCCGAACATCAGCAGGAAGAAGAACGCGCAGATCACGAACAGCGTCACCAGCGCCCACCCGACGAGCGGGTCGTTCAGACGGTGCCGGAACCGCCACACAACGGCCACCACGTAGCCGCCGAGGATGACCGACCACAGGATGATCGACCCCTCGAGCGAGCTCCACAGCGCGGCGAAGTTGTAGAGCGGCGGAGTCTTGGACGAGCCCACCTGCGCCACGTAGGCCAGCGAGAAGTCCCTCGTGAACAGCGCGATCTCCATGGCGATGAACGCGAGGAGGCCACCGACGAGCACGAGGACGGCGTAGATCCGGCCGAAGCGCAGCAGCTCGGGCCGGTGGCGCACCAAGCCGAGCACCAGCGTCACGACGCCGAGCACGGACGCGCCGAGGCCGAGGCTCACGCCGGCGATGCCGAGCGCGCCACCCATCAGATCCGCCCGCGGCCCGGCGCCCGGCTCACGGCGCGCCCTCGGGCACGCGGTCCGGGTTCTCCTCGACGTACTGCTCGGTGTGCTTCACCAGGATCCGGTCGCCCTCGAACACGACACCGCCGGGCGCGCCATCGGCCCCAGCCGCTGCACCGGCCGCACCGTCGGAGCCGCCCGCTCCCCGGAGACGACCCTCGACCACGACGGGGATGCCCTCTTCGAAGATGCCGCCCGGCTCGCCCTGGTAGCGGACGGGGATGGTGGCGCCGTTGTAGGTGACGGTGAAGCGCAGGACGGCACCGTCGTTGGTCACCGAGCCCTGGTCGACCGTGCCCTGCAACCGGAACCGCCCCGTGCCGTCGCACTCGCTCCGCCGGCCGACCTCGTCGGCGTTGCAGAAGAAGACCGTCGCGTTCGACAGACCCTGGTAGAGCACCACGCCGGCCAGGCCGAGGACGACGGCGAGCACGACGGCCGCGCCCCAGGCCCGCCTCGGCGTGCGTCGCGTGGTCGACGTCGCCCGCGGCGACAGATCCGGCGCCGGCGCGCCGTCGGGCCGGTCGGCGCCCGTCATGTCCACGGCTTGTCCTCGTCCGGGACGCGCGCGGCGAGGTCCCGCGCCTTGATCAGGGTGCGCAGCGCGTAGGCACCGATCGCGCCGAACACGCTCAGGTAGGCGATGGTCACCCAGCCCCAGACGCTCACGCCCCACCCTCTTCGGCCTGGGCTCCCTCAGCGTGGCGCTCGGTGATCGCCGCCGCCAACTCGGTCTCCTCCAGCTCGGCCTCCATGACCAGCACCCGCGTGCGATGCAGCATCAACCACGCGTAGACGAGGGTGAAGGCCACCACGGACGAAAAGAGCGTGAACAGCATGAGACCGTCGATCTGCGGGTCGAGGTCCGCCCGCAGCAAGGTTGGCTTCTGGTGCAGGGTGCGCCACCACTCGACGCTCATGTGCACGATGGGCACGTCGATGAACGCGACGATGCCCAAGATGGCGGCCCGCTTGGCCCGCTCGTCCGGCGCCGCGGGCAGGCGCCGGAGCGCGAGGTAGCCGAGGAACAGCACGAACAGCAGCGCCGTGGACGTGAGCCGAGCGTCCCACGTCCAGAACACACCCCACGTGAGGTTCCCCCAGATCATCCCGGTGAGCAACGCCAAGCCGGTGAACAGCACGCCGATCTCGGCCGAGGCGTGGGCCACGCGGTCCCACCCGAGCGAACGGGTCCGCGGGATGAGGTAGAGCACCGAGCTGGCGGCGGTGACGAAGAACGCGAGGTACGCCAGCCAGGCCGAGGGCACGTGGACGTAGAGCAGCCGGACCGAGTCCCCTTGCACCGCGTCGGCCGGCGACAGGACGAGGCCGAACAGCAGCAGCCATGCCAGGCCGACCAGCGCCGCCACGCCGATGAGGCGCGTGCCGCGCGTGCTCGTGGTCAGCACCTGTGGCTCGACCGTCGAGCCCGGCATCGGCATCGTTCTCATGCGTCCTCCAGGAGGGGCCCGAAGGCCAGCAGGCCAGCGGCGCTGTAGGCCAGGGCGAACACTCCGAGCAGGCCGACCCAGGGCCAACCGTCCGACGTGACCGCACCGCCGGTCCCGAGCGCCGCTTCGGTGGCACGGGTCGCACCGATCAGCACCGGGGCCACCACCGGGAGCAGGAGCAGCGGGAGCAGGGTCTCCCGGGCACCACCTCCGACGGCGAGGGCACCGTAGAGCGTACCCGTGGCCGCGAGGCCGATCGTCGTCACCACGAGGGTGACGGCGAGCAGCGCCACCCCGGCGCGCGGGACTTGAGCGTCGTAGAGCAGCACGGCGCCGACGCCGAGGACGACCTCGAGGACGAGGAGCTGCAGGCCCAGCGCCGCCGCCTTGCCCAAGAAGATGCCGGCCGGATCGAGCCCGGAGAGGCGCAGTCCGTCGCGGGCGCCGTCGGCCGCCTCCAACGCGAAGGACCGCTGCACGCCGATGATCAGCGTCAGCAGGACCGCGACCCAGTACAGACCGGGCGTCGCCGCCTGCAAGGTGCCGCGGTCGGGATCGAGGGCGAACGCGAACAGCAGGAGCACGACGAGCGCGAACGGGAGCACCTGGTTCGTCGCCACCCGGCTGTGGGCCTCGATGCGCAGGTCCTTGCCCGCAACGAGCGCAGCGGATCTCAGCACGGCGCACCTGCGATCGGGGCCGGCTCGACCGCGGTTTCCACTCGACCACCGACGAGGCGGACGGTGCGCTGCGCCAGCGCCTCGGCCCGGTCGAGCTCATGAGAGGCCACGAGCACCGTCGCACCGGCCGCCGCGGCCCGCCGCACGAGGTCGTCGAGGAGGTCGCGGCCCTCGGCGTCCAGCCCGGCGTGGGGCTCGTCGAGCAGCCACACCTGCGGCCGCCGAGCCACGAGCGCGGCGAGCGCCGTCCGGCGCCGCTGGCCGGCGGAGAGCCGGGCGACCTGGCTGCCGGCGAGCCGGCCGCCCAGGCCAAGGCTCGTGAGCGCCGTCGCGATCTCGTCGTCGGTCGCGCCGGCGGCGCGGGCCCAGAAGCGGACGTTCTCCTGCACCGTGAGGTCCGCATAGAGCTGGTTCGTGTGGCCGAGCAGCCCCACCTGGCGCCGCACGGCGCGCCGGTCCGAGCGCAGATCCTGACCGAGGACGACGACGTCGCCCGCGGTGGCCTGGACGAGACCGGCGCAGACGCGCAGGAGCGTGGACTTGCCGGCGCCGTTCGGACCCTGGACGAGCACGATCTCTCCTCGGCTCACGTCGAGCGTGACGCCGGCCAGTGCCGGAAAGCGCCCGAGGAGCGCCACGGCTTCTCGAAGGTGGATCACCGGCTCCATGGGTTGACCGAACAGTACCGGCCGCGCCCCCGTCGGCTCCACGCAGGCCCGTCCCGGAGCCGCACGTCACAGCCCGCCGGCCCGGGCCAGGACCGAGGTGCGCGGCCACGGCGAGCAGGCCAGCCGGTACGTTCCCCCCGGTGCGAGGCTGGCGCTGGTGGTTCCAGAGGGTAGGGCGGGTGCTCACCGCGACCGGCCTGCTCGTCCTTGCGTTCGCCGCGTACCAGCTGTGGGGCACCGGCATCCAGGCCGCCCGAGCCCAGGACCGGCTGGACAACGAGTTCGACGAGGTGCTGGCCGGGACCACCGCGGTGCCAGCGACGGCACCGACGACGGCAAGCGCGACCACCTCGCCCACCACCACCTCACCCGCCACCAGCGCGGTGCCGACAACTGCCGCGCCACCTCTGACGGCGCCAGCGCCTCCACCCCAGGGAGACCCGGTAGCCCGGCTCGAGATCCCGCGCATCGGGGTGAACGACATCGTCGTCGAGGGCGTCTCGGTGGAGGACCTGCGCCGCGGCCCGGGCCGCTACCCGGGCACGGCGCTGCCAGGAGAGCGCGGCAACATCGCCATCGCCGGCCATCGCACCACCTACGGCGCGCCGTTCGAGGACATCAACGAGCTGCGGCCGGGCGACGAGATCGTCCTGACCTCCGTCACCGGCCGCTACGTCTACCGCGTGACCGGTTCCAAGATCGTGAGCCCCTCCGAGACGAGCGTGCTGGACAGCACGCCCAACGCCATGTTGACCCTCACCTCGTGCCACCCCAAGTTCTCGGCTCGCCAGCGCATCATCGTCACGGCCGACTTCGACCAGACCGCGTCCTCACCGCTCCTCGAACCTGCAGCCAGCCTCCCCGTCACCACCCCCCCGACGCTCGCGCCGGCGACGACGCTCCCCGGCGAGGTGACGACGGCCACGTCGGCGCCCGACAACCCCGTGGTGACGGCGGCGCCGCCAGCGTCCAACACGTTCGAGCAGGGCTGGGTGAGCGACCCGAACGCTTGGAGCCACCTGGCGTTCTGGGGCACGATCCTGGCGCTGCTGGGCGTCGGGGCCTGGCTGCTCGGCAAGCGCATCCCGCAGTGGGCCGCCGCCCTGGTGGCCATCGTGCCGTTCCTGCTGGTGCTCTACCTGTTCTTCGAGAACGTCAACCGGTTGCTGCCCCCGAACCTGTAATCGGTCGGCGTCCCCGAGGCGCGGCGCTAGCGGCCGGTGAAGGCGGCCGGGCGCTTCTCCAAGAAGGCCTGGCGGCCCTCCCTGGCATCGTCGCTGGCCCAGACCAGGCGCATCGCGGCCAGCACGTCGGCGTCCGGCTCGGCCGTGGCCGACAGCCGTTCGAGGGCCAGCTTGTGGCCGGCGACGCTGAGCGGCGCCAGGTCGGCAACGGCGCGAGCCCACGTGATGGCCTCCTCGTGGCCGCCGATGCGGTGCACGAAGCCGATCGCGTGCGCCGCTTCTGCCCCCATCATCTCCGCCGCCAGGAGCATCGCCCGCGCCACGGAACCTCCGGCGAGCTGCGCCAGGCGCCGCACCGTCCACTGGTCGACCATGAGACCGAGCCGGGCCGCAGGGATGCCGAAGATCGCACTGGTCGACGCCACCCGGAGGTCACACGCGATGGCGAGCTGGCAGCCGGCACCCAGAGCAGGGCCGTCGACCGCTGCAAAGGTGGCCGCGGGCAGCTCGGTGAGCGCCGACAGCACACCGCGCAGCTCGTCGGCGAACCCGGTGGCCTCCACATCCGTGAGGTCGGCACCGGCACAGAAGGTGCCCCCGGCGCCGTTGAGCACGAAGGCTCTCGCGCCGGACGACCCGGCATCGGCGATCACTCCGCGCAGCTGCACGAGGGTGGCGTGGTCCACCGCGTTTCGACGCTCCGGCCGGTCGATCGTGGCCACGGTGACCAGCCCGTCGGTCGCGACACGGATCATGGGTCGAGCACCACGACGACGTCGCCCTCCTGCACGTTGTCGTCGGGGGCGACGCGCACCTCGACGACCGTGCCCGCACTCGGTGCCGTCACCGGAATCTCCATCTTCATCGACTCGAGGATGACCAGCTCGTCGCCCTCGGCCACGACGGCACCGACCTCGGTGCGGACCTGCCAGACGTTGGCGGTGATCTCGGCCCTGACCTCGGTCATGCTCGGCGTCCCCTCGACTCGCGTCAGCGGGCGCTGAATCTACCTAGCCGCGACGATCCTGCAGGAACGGGAACCGCTGGCGCACCCTCGCCACCATCGCCGGATCCACCTCGGCCACCAGCGTGGCCTCGGTGCCCGCCGCCGTGGCCAGCAGCTCGCCCAGCGGGTCGACGATGCGACTGTCGCCGACGTAGGTGATCCCCCCACCCTCTCCCACCCGGTTCACGCCGATCACGTAGGCCTGGTTCTCGATGGCCCTGGCTTCGAGCAGCGCGCTCCAGTGGCGCCGCCTCGCCTCCGGCCAGCTGGCCACCAGGACGTAGCAGTCGGTGTCCGCAGCCACGGCCCACAGCTCGTCGGCGAAGCGCAGGTCGTAGCAGACGAAGAACGAGCAGCGAAGGCCCTCGACGTCGACGGTGAGGAACCGTTGCCCGGCGGCGTAGTGCTCGTGCTCGCCGCTGTAGGTGAAGGGGTGGATCTTGTCGTAGTGGTGGTGCTGCCCCGCTGGGCCGGCAAGCACCAGCCGGTTGACGGGCTTGTCGATGGCGGGATCGTCGACGGGCAGTGAGGCGCACAGCCAGATGCCGAGCGCCTTGGCCTGGTCGGCCAGGAAGGTGGCGGACGGCCCGCCCGGCGGCTGGGCCACCCGCTCGGGCGCCATCGAGAACCCGGTGGCGAACATCTCGGTGAGCACCACCAGGCGCGCACCCGTGCCCGCCGCGCCCTCCAGCAACGGGACGAGATGGGCGTGCGTCGCTTCCGCGTCCTCCCAGATCACGTCGTGCTGGACAGCGGCCACCTTCACGCCGGCCCCCTCATGCCGAGAGGCCCTTCAGCCGGGTGACGACGTCGTCGATCACGTCGAGCCGCTTGCAGAACGCGAAGCGCACGAGGCTGCGCCCGGCCTCCTGGTCGTCGTAGAAGACCGAGCACGGGATGGCCACGATGCCGCACCGGTGGGGCAGCTCCAGGCAGAACGCCATGCCATCGTCCTCGCCCAGCGGGCGGATGTCGGCCGTGACGAAGTAGGTGCCCTTCGACTCGTACACGTCGAAGCCGGCCTCGGCCAGGCCGCTGGAGAGACGGTCGCGCTTCACCTGCAGATCGGCAGCCAGCTCACGGAAGTACCGGTCGGGCAGCCGCAGCCCGACCGCGATGGCGGGCTGGAACGGGCCGCTGGCCACGTAGGTGAGGAACTGCTTGACGGTGCGCGCCGCCTGCACGAGCTCGGCGGGCCCGCTGAGCCACCCAACCTTCCAGCCCGTCATCGAGAAGGTCTTGCCGCCCGAGCCGATCGTGAGCGTTCGCTCGGCCATGCCCGGGAACGTCGCGATGGGCACGTGGGTGACGCCGTAGGTGAGGTGCTCGTAGACCTCGTCGCTCACGACCAGGAGGTCGTGCTCCACGGCGAGCCGGGCGATCTCGGCCAGCTCGGCGGCGCTGAACACCGCACCGGTCGGGTTGTGGGGCGTGTTGAGCAGGAGCAGCCGCGTCCGCGGGTTGATGGCATCGCGCAGGGCATCCAGGTCGGGAGCGAACGTCGGCGGCCACAAGGTGACCGGGCGTCGCACTGCGCCGGCCATGGCGATGCACGCCGCATACGAGTCGTAGTACGGCTCGAACGCCACGACCTCGTCACCCGGCTCGCACAGCGCGAGGAGCGATGCCGCGATGGCTTCGGTGGCACCGGCGGTGACGAGCACCTCGGTGTCGGGGTCGACCGGCAAGCCGTAGAAGCGGGCCTGGTGGTCGGCGATGGCTTCACGCAGCGAAGGCACCCCGGGACCGGGCGGGTACTGGTTCTGCCCTTGACGGATGGCGGCAACGGCGGCCTCCAACACCTCCGGCGGGCCGTCGGTGTCGGGGAAGCCCTGCCCGAGGTTCACCGAACCCGTGGCCACGGCCAGGGCGGACATCTCGGCGAAGATCGTCGTGCCGAAGCCCTGCAGCTGGCGGTTGAGGTAGGGCCTGCGCATCGACCGTGAGCCTACGGCTCGGGCCCCTGTCCCTTTAGCCGTTGAGGACTCGCCGGACTTCCTGGACCTGCTCGAAGGGGATCTCCGCCACCTTGACGGTCTGGCCGGGCGCGGGAGTCACGACCCACGTCGTAGGCGTCACCGCGATCCCGACGAGACCGAGGTCCTGCTCGGGCTGGCCACCCCGTGTGAAGACGAGGTCGCCCGGCAGCACGGCGGCGACGTCGACCGAACGACCCGTTCGGGCTTGCAGGTCGGAGCGGTCCGGGAGATCGATGCCGATGGTCTGGTACGCGGCCCGGGTCAAGCCAGAGCCGTCGAACGAGATCGGCGTTGCTGCCCCAGGCTGGTACGGACGTCCAACCTGCCACTCGACGAACCACACGACCAACAGGAGATCAAACTCGTCCAACGGTGGCACGAAGCGCACCGCCTGGTCCTGCCCGGCCGATGTCACGTCGTCGCCGGGAGCCGCTCGATGACCCGTTCCCGTGGGCACCAAGGCCATCGGCTGGCCCGGCACCCGTATCGGCGCGCACCCATCGATGTTGCCGACGAGCAGTAGCCCGAGCCCGGCAAACACCGCTGCGGCGCGCACGAACGGCCGCGACGTGTCGATGGTGCGGATCTTCGAGGACAGCCGCGAGGCCCGGTTGAGGTTGGTGGTGTCGGTCACCCGGGAGATGTGTGCCCGAGCACTGCCCGATCGGAAGCGAGCTCCTGGCCCAAGGCGGTGCGAACGCGAACGGCGGCTACACCGGATAGACGCCGTGCTTGCGCCACGGGCGGTCGATGCGCTTGGTCTTCGATGCCTGCAGGCCCTTCCAGATCGCGAGGCGCGTCTCGGCCGGGTCGATGACATCGTCCACCTGCGCCCACCCAGCGGCGATGTACGGGTCGATGTTCTTGCGGTACTCCTCGGCCAGCGCGATCTTGCGGTCGTTGCGCTCCTTGCCCTCGAGCAGGTCGAGCTCCTTGCGGCGGGTGATCTCCACCATGCCGTCCGGCCCCATCACGGCGATCTCCGCCGTCGGCCAGATGGCGAGGTAGTCCGCCTCGTAGGCCGTCCCGTTCATCACGAAGTACCCGGCGCCATAGCTCTTGCGGAGCACGATCGACACCTTGGGCACCGTGGCCTCGGACACCGCGAACAGCATCTTGGCGCCGTGACGGATGATGCCCTGCTTCTCCACTGCCGACCCCACGATGAACCCGGGCACGTCGTGCAGGAACACCAGCGGGATGCCGAACGCGTCGCAGAGCCACACGAACCGGGCCGCCTTGTCTGCCGCGTTCACGTCGAGAGCACCGCCGAGGACCATCGGCTGGCTGGCCACGATGCCGACCGGCATCCCACCCACGCGGGCCAGCCCGGTGACGATGTTGCGGGCAAAGGCAGGCTTCATCGGGAAGAAGTCGCCGTCGTCGACGACCGCCTCGATCACCTTCACCATGTCGTAGGCGCGCCGAGGCGCGGTGGGCACGATCTTGTAGAGCTCCTCGACCCGACGGTCGACGGGATCGCTCGACGCGTGGACCGGCGGCGACTCCTGGTTGTGCGAGGGGAAGAAGGAGAGGTACTTCCGCACGATGGCCAGGCACTCCTCGTCGGAGCCGACCTCGAGGTCGGCCACGCCCGACACCTTCGTGTGGACCGCGGAGCCACCCATCTCCTCCTCCGTGACGTCCTCCCCGGTGGCGGCGCGCACGAGGTGGCGACCGCCGAGGGCCATGGAGGAGGTGCCCTTCACCATCGGGATGAAGTCGGCCAAGGCCGGGATGTAGGCGGTGCCGGCCGCACAGTGGCCGAGCATCGCTGCCACCTGCGGCACGACGCCGCTCATGGTCACCTGCTCGCGGAACAACGCACCGGCGCCGGCAAAGGAGGAACCGCTCGTCGCCTGGATGCGGGCACCGGCCGAGTCGAGGAGCCACACCATCGGGATCCGCTGGCGGAGCGCGAGCTCCCGCATCCGCGCGGTCTTCATCTCCCCGACGTTGCCCATCGAGCCGGCCAGCACGGTGAAGTCGTACGCAGCCACGGCGACGCGCCGGCCCTCGACGAGACCGATGCCCGCCACCATCCCGTCGGCGACGAGCACGCCTCGCTGCTGCTCGAGCAGGGGGTCCATCGAATCCGCCAGCAGGCCGTACTCGACGAAGCTGCCCGGGTCGAGCAGCAGGTCGAGCCGGTCTCGAACGGCGAGCTTGCCCA
>CAZTVJ010000280.1:0-14866 GCA_964616935.1 uncultured Acidimicrobiales bacterium
GGCGGCGATCTCGGCGAGCACCTCGTCGACCAAGACGCGGTTCTCGGCAGGGTGCTTGGCGACCCAGCCACCCCACTCGACACCCGTCACGCGGCGATTCCGCAGCAGCACCTGGTTTGCCGGTAGGCGCGGGATCGTCCCCGAGGCGAAGCCGATCACGAGGAACTGGCCGTCGTCGCCGAGGGCCCGCAGGCCCTGCTCGGCCAGGTCGCCGCCGACCGGGTCGTACACGAGGTCGACTCCGTTCCCGCCGCTCAGCTCGCGCGCTCGCGCCTTCACGTCCTCGGTCGTCGTGTCGATGACCGCCTCGGCTCCCTGGCGCTCGGCGGTCGCCCGCTTGTCCGGTGTGGAGGCGGCGGCGATCACGCGGAGCCCGAGGGCGTGGCCGATGTCCACCGCGGCCAAGCCGACGCCGCCGCCCGCGCCCAGGACCAGCATCGACTGGCCCGCCTTGGCATGGGCGCGCTCACGAAGCGCGAACCATCCGGTGAGGTAGCTCTGGATGAAGGTGGCGGCCTGCCCGTCGCTCAGGGCATCCGGCGCACGCATGACTGCGCTCGCCGGCACCACCACTTCGTCGGCGAACCCGCCCAGGTTGGTCGTGGCCAGCACCCGATCGCCGACCGCGACCGTCGTGACCCCGTCGCCGACCTCGGTGACCACACCGGCGATCTCGCTGCCCGGCGTGAACGGGAGCGGCGGCTTGATCTGGTACCGACCTTCGACGAACAAGCCGTCGACGAAGTTCACGCCACTGGCGGTGACACTGATCCGAACCGAGGCGGGCCCGCACGCAGCGGGGTCGAGCTCCTCGATCGTGAGCTGGTCGATCGGCCCGAAGGCCCGGCAGACGACGGCGCGCATGACGTTCGAGCGTAACGACCACGGGTGGCGGGGGTCGTCACGGGCGAGGGAATGGTTGCACTCACCAAGCACCAGGTAACGTGTCGGCCAACGCACGGTGAACGAAAGGCGAACACCGGCGCAGGAGAGGGGGAGTCGGGCCAGATGGCGGTGATCGACACCACCCTGCGTGCGGACCACCGCAGCCCCATCTTCGAGGTCCTCGCCCTCCCGGGATACCGCCGGTTCTGGATCGCACAGCTGCTGGTCTCGATCGTGTCGGGCACGATCCGCTTCGCCTTCGTCTGGCTCGTACTGGATCTCACCGACTGGCCGCCGGCCGTCGGCATCATGGGCTTCGCCGTCGGGCTGCCGATGACGCTGCTGTCGCTCCCCGCGGGCGTCTTGTCCGATCGCCACGACCGGCGGCGGCTGGTGCTGTGGTGCGGGCTCGGCGGGGCGGTCGTGCTGCTCGCGACCGGTCTGCTCGTCGGTGCCGATCTCGTCGGGGTGGGCGCCGTCGCCTTCCTCGCCTTGCTGGTCGGATCGGCGCTCGCGCTCGTGGCCCCTTCGCTGCAGGCGATGGTGCCGGCCCTCGTGCCACCCGAACGCCTCGTCACCGGCATCGCGCTGCAGGGCATCGGTCAGAACGTGGCGCAGATGTCAGGGGTGCTCGTCGGCGGCGCGGCCATCCAGCTGGTCGGCACGGCGAACTCCTTCGAGCTGCTGGCCGTGCTGCTGGCCATCGCTTCCTTCATGATGCTCGGCGTGCCGGCTGTCGCGTCCGGCGTCGGTTCGGCTCGGCGGACCGAGCTAGGCCCGGACCAGCACATGGGGCGTGCGATCGTCGAGGGCGTGCGCTACGTGCTGTCCGGCGACCCGATGCGCACGGTGATCGCCATTGCATTCGTGGGGGGCACCTGCGGCGCGATGGTGCAGCTGCTCCTGCCCGGTGTCGCTCGGGACGAGTTCGGGGCCGGTGCGTTCGCCGCGGCGCTGCTGTTCGGCGGCCTCGGCTTCGGGATGATCTTCACCAGCTTGTTCCTGGCCGCACGCCACGGTGTGGCTCGTCCGGGCGTCGTCCTGGGTGTCGCCTTCATCAGCACGTGCGGTCCCGGCATGATCGTGATGGGTCTCGCCGGCACGTATGGGGTGGCGCTCCTGGGCATGGTCTGGTGGGGTCTCGGAGGCGGGTTCGTGCTCACGACGCAGCGCACGCTGCTGCAGCGCCACACCCCCGACCACCTCATGGGCCGGGCGCTGAGCGTCCACACGCTGGCCCTCACCGGCACCTTCCCGATCGCTGCCCTTGCCTCGGCGGTGCTGGTCGGGCTGCTGGGCGCGCAGACGACGCTGGTCGTGTGGGGTTCGGTGGCCTCCGTGCTGGCGGTCGTGCTCGGAACTCGCAAGGGGCTGCGCAACGCGTGACGCCAAAGGCGTGACGCCAGCGGCGAGTGGCGGTCACGCGTGCGAACCTGGCGCCCGTGACCGTCTCCATCCATCCCGTCACCGATGTGCTCTCGCTCCTCGATCTCGAGGTGGTGAAGCCGGACGCGTTCCTCGGTGCAGGGCCGGCGCTCGGCTGGGAGCGCATCTACGGCGGGCAGGTGGTGGCCCAGGCGCTCATGGCCGCTGGTCGGACGGTCGCCGCCGAGTTCCGGCCGCACTCGTTGCACGCGTACTTCGTGCGGGCCGGTGACGAGTCCCGGCCTGTGCTGTACGAGGTCGAGCGGGTGCGCGACGGCCGGTCGTTCGTGACCCGCCAGGTTGTCGCCTACCAGGCCGGTGGCGCCATCTTGAACCTCATCGCCAGCTTCCAGGTGGCTGAGGACGGTCCCGACAACCCGGGAGTGGCGGCGCCCGCCGGTGTCGAGGGGCCCGACGGATTGGCGTCCCGTGACACCGAGCTGTTCTTCGACCACCGGATGGTGCGCGAGGAGCGCGAGCCCGAGCCCCGCGCCCTGGCCTGGATGCGGGTGGCGGAGCCGCTGGGTGGCGGCCCGCTGGTGCACGCCTGCGCGCTGGCCTACCTCTCGGACGAGGACCCGCTCGGCGTCGCCCTGCTGTCGCATCCCTTGGGCGGTGACTGGGACCGGCTCATGGCGGCCAGCCTCGACCATGCCATCTGGTTCCACCGGCCGCTGCGTGCCGACGAGTGGCTGCTGTTCGACCTGCGCGGGCACGGTGTGGCGAACGGGCGCGGCATGGCCATCGCCCGGGTGTTCGACGGGCGTGGGCTTCATGTCGCCTCGGTGGCCCAGGAAGGCTTGGGGCGAGAACGGCGAGCCTGAGCCGTAGGGCCTCAGCCGGCAGGGGCGGCGGTTCCCATGGGTCCTCCCGGCACCAGCTCACCCCGCGCGCCTGGGCCGGCGATTCGCCGGCGATTCGCCCGCGTCAAGCTCGCCTTGACGATCGGAGGGCGGTGGGGCCGCGAGAATCGGACGAGGCGCCGATCGTTTCGCTCTGCGATACCCAACGGTGCCTGAAGCGCAACGCGTGGGCCCGGCGAATCGCCGGCGATTCGCCCGGTTAGCGTCGGCGGCCGTGTCGCCCGGCGCTCGTTCGATCCTTGCTACTGCGCCGCTGCGGGTGTGTGATGCCGGCGGCTGGACCGACACGTGGTTCGCCGGTCACGGACTGGTCTGCAACCTGGCCGTGCGCCCGGGCGTCGAGGTGCGGCTGGAGGCGTGGCCGGCCGCTCGTCCGGGGATCCGCCTCGAGGTGCCCAGCTTCGGTGATGCCTACGAGTACCGGCCCGACGATCCGCCCGGCAGGCACCCCTTGCTGGAAGCGGCGATCCGCCGCTGGGCGCCGGCCCGGTGGGACCTCGAGATCGAGGTTCGGTCCGCAGCCCCGGTCGGCTGCGGCGCCGGTGGGTCTGCCGCCGTCGTCGTCGCGCTGGTCGGCGCCCTCCGCTCGCTGGCGACCGGTGAGGCGAACGACCCGACCTGGGCGGCCCGGGTCGCTCACGAGGTGGAGACCGTCGAGCTCGGCTGGCAGAGCGGCATCCAGGACCAGCTCGCGTCGGCCCACGGCGGCGCCCTGCTCGTGACGATGGACCGCTACCCCCGCTCGACCGTGCGCCCGCTCGACGTGCCTACCGAGCTGTGGGTGGCGCTGGGCGCACGCCTCGTGACGGTCTACCTCGGTCGACCCCACCGATCGACCGTGGTGCACGAAGAGGTCATTGCCCACCTCGAGCGGGGCACATCGACCGAAGCGCTGCTGGCCCCTCTCCGCCTGGCCGCCCGGCGAGCGGCCGGCGCCCTCGAGGCGGGAGATCTCGACGCCTACGGCGCTGCGCTCGTGCTGAACACCGATGCCCAGGCCGCACTCGACCCTCAGCTCATCAGTGGCGATGCGCAGTCCGTCATCGACGCCGCAAAGCGGCACGGCGCATTCGGCTGGAAGGTGAACGGCGCAGGCGGCGACGGGGGATCCGTGACCGTCGTGGGCGGTGAGGACGTCGTCGAGCTACGTGCTGCGCTCGCTGAATTGCCGGGGGTGGAAGTTCTCGACCTGCAGCCGACGACGACCGGCCTGCATGTCGTCGACGATCGTGGTCGGGCCGTCACCCCAGCGTGAACGTCAGTGGGTAGGCGCGCAGCTCCACAACGTTGCCGTCGGGATCGGTGACGTACACGCTCGTGGCGTTCCCGCGCGCGCCGTAGCGCGTCGCCGGGCCCTCGACCACCTCGAACCGACCCGACGTGACCGCGTGCTGCACGCTGGCCTCGTCGACGACGAGGCAGAGGTGGTCCATGTTGCGTCCGGCCACCGGGCCGCCGCCGATCAGGTCGATGATCGTGCGTTCGTCCACTCGCACCGAGGGGAACGGCGCTTCGTCCGATCGCCACTCGGCGACGCGCTCGGGAGCGAGGCCGAGCTCATCGAGGTACCACGCGAGCGAACGCTCGACATCGGCGCACACCAGGACCAGGTGATCGAAGCCGCTCACCCGGATGCCATCCGGCGCAGCGCCGCTCATGTCGATCCCACGAACCGCTCGACAACATCGACGACCAGGCGGTGGTCTTCGGCTTGGGGAAGACCCGACACCGTGACGCTGCCAACGACCCCCACGTCGCGCACCCTGATCGGGAACGAACCGCCGTGGGCGGCGTAGCGCTGCTCGTCGACGCCGAACACCTCGCTCAGCGAAGCTCCCTTCGATCGGCACAGGGCGCCGATGTAGAACGAGCTGTGGCCGAAGCGCTCGACGACCCTGCGCTTGCGGTCGATCCAGGCGTCGTTGTCGGGGGACGTGCCGGCCAGCGCGGCGTGGAAGAGCTGCTGGTCGCCGCGGCGAACGTCGATTGCGACTGCGGCATCGCCCGAGCGAGCGGCGTCGACGAGCGCAAGCCCCAATGTGATGGCGTCGTCGTTCGTGAACCGTTCGAAGACGAGGCGCTCCTCGTCGTCGATCAGGTGGGCGAGGAGCTCGTCGTCGGTCATGGTCCACAGTCTCGCCCACGACGTCCCGCCTAGGTTTCCCTGCCGTGAGTGCTCAGGTCGCGCCGGTCGTCCGCCCGTTCGGGCACCCAGGTCTCTGAGTGCAACCCGGAGCCGAGTGGTTGATCGCCGGGGTTGCCGCCGTCATCGCGGGGGCGATCAACGCCGTCGCTGGCGGGGGGACGCTGGTGTCGTTCCCGACCCTGCTCGCATTGGGCGTCCCGCCGGTGTCGGCGAACATCACCAACACCGTCGCGCTCTGCCCCGGTTACCTCGGTGGTGCCATCGCCCAGCGCAGCGAGCTGGTCGGTCAACGGGACCGTGTCCGCCGGCTCCTCGTTGCCGCGGCGGCCGGTGGTCTTGGCGGCTCGATCCTGCTCGTGCTCACGAGTGACAAGGTCTTCCGCGAGCTGGTGCCCTGGTTGATCCTGCTCGCCACGTTCCTGCTCGCCTTCCAGGACCGGATCCGGCGTTGGCTCCCGAGCGGCTCATCAGCCGGCGAGTCGGCGCCGTACCCGAACCACACCGACCCTGCGTGGCTACCGCTCCCCGTGTTCCTCACGGCCATCTACGGGGGCTACTTCGGGGCCGGCCTCGGCATCATGCTGCTGGCGGTGCTCGGCCTGGCGCTCCACGAGCGGCTCAACCGCCTCAACGCCCTCAAGCAGGTCCTGGCACTGGTGATCAACGTCGTGGCGGCGCTGTTCTTCGTGTTCACCGGGAAGGTCTACTGGGGCTTCGCCGTGGTGATGGCGGTCGGCAGCTTGCTCGGCGGCAACCTGGGTGGCCGTCTGGCCCATCGGCTCGACCCGCAGGTGCTCCGGGCTGTCGTGGTCGTGTTCGGTACGGCCGTTGGCGTCTACTACCTCGTGACGTGACCTGACCGCTTCGCTCAACGGAGCGCACCCGCCTCCACCCCGGCGACCAGCAGGCCACCGAGCGCGTCGACCAGGAGGTCGAGCGCCAAGCCCTCGTCCGACGGCAGCGCCTCCACGTAGACGAGCGTCGCGTGCGTGCGCTCGTCGGCCGGGGCCGCGACACCCAGCCCGCTCTGCCCGCGAGCGGTGAGCGTGGCCTCGACCTGATCGGCGCCGGAGGTGGTGGCGAAGACGAGCACGACCGTCCCCGCCAGCGCGACCTCGAAGATCCCTGCTCCGAGCGAGCAGACGCCATCGCCGGTCAGCTCCGTTGCGCAGATGGCCGCCAACTGCTCCGCTCCGGCCGGCTGGCTCCACACGGTCCCACCACCGCGGTCACCGATTGTTTGGTGACCGCAAGGTCAAGTGTCCGCCGCGTCCCTTCAACTCGAGAACAGCTGCTCGACGAAAAACCGCGCCGCTGGGTCAAGGCGATCACCGAACACGTCCTCGGCAACCGACAGGACCCCCGCGGCGTCGCCGAGGCCGAGCTCCGCGGCGAGCAGCCGCACGTCACCTTCGTCCTCCCCGACCCGGTGGGCGAGGACCTTCAGCGCGAGCAGCATGCGCGGCGAAGCCGCCGAGACCCGAAGGCCCGGTACCTCGAGAACCGAGGAAGCGGCCGGATCGGGGCCGGCCAGGAAGCCCTTCACGGCATCGTTCAGCCAGCCCTCCGGGAGACCCTCGTCCTCGGCCATGGTCTGTGCGATGCGGTAGATCGCTGCCTTGGGCTCGAACACCGCGTCGATGTCCGCCGTAGCTCGGCGCTCGTCGAAGGCGAGCGTGATGGCTGCGCCACCGACGACGTACATCTCGCCCTCGATGCCGGCGTCGTGGAGACGTGACCCGAGCTGGACGAGGAGCCGCACGATCTCATGGCGGTCCAACTCGCTACACCCTCGTCATCGAGCGTGCCGGCCAGAAGACGCCGCGGCGCTTGAGCGCGACCGGTGTCTGAGCAATGGCGATCGCGCGAAAGCCCGGCACCTCGCTCACGAACCAGAACCGGTCGAGGAAGCGGCCGGGCTCGAGCACCCATCCCGGGCAGGCCAGGTCTCGGGTGGCGGCCAGGTGCTCGGCCACGCCGGCGAGGAGCGCATCGGCGCGAGCCTCACCAGTTGGCTCGGGCTCGTTCTGGATGAGCGCCTCGAGCTGCGCGTCGTCCAGGTGATCGGCCTGGTCGAGGAAGTCACGCACAGCCGGCATCGTCGCCTCCCCGTCGCGGATGCGTCGGGCCGTCTCGGTGAGCGCTGCCAAGCGAGCCACGGCGCCACGGTAACGGCCGGGCCGATCCGCTGACGTCCCTACGTGTCAGCCGGCGGGCAGCTCGAAGCGGTAGCCCATGCCCGGTTCGGTCAGCAGGTAGCGGGGCCGGGCCGGATCCGGCTCCAGCTTGCGGCGCAGCTGGGCCAGGTAGACGCGCAGGTAGTTCGTCTCCTTCTCGTACTGGGGGCCCCACACCTGCTGGAGGAGGTGGCGCTGCGTGACGAGGCGGCCGGGATGGCGCACCAGGACCTCGAGGATGCCCCACTCGGTGGGCGTCAGGTGCACCTCGGTGTCGGCGACCGTCACCCGCTTGGCCGCAAGGTCGATGGTGAAGTGTGGTGTCGCCACCACCGGCTCCTCGGCGATCGGCTGGGCCCGGCGCAGCGCGGCCCGGAGCCGGGCGAGTAGCTCGTCCATGCCGAAGGGCTTGGTGACGTAGTCGTCAGCCCCGGCGTCGAGCGCGGCCACCTTGTCCCGCTCCGACTCGCGCACGGACAAGACGATGATCGGCACCTCGGACCAACCCCGTCGGCGATGGGAGCGCTGGCTGCGGCAAGGGCGGCGGCCCGCTCGAGGCGATGCGCGCCGGCCGCCGACAAGATCGCCTTGGCCCGGTTCCGCGACCCGAGGTTGGCCAGCTCGCCCACGGCCAGACCGACCACGAGCAGCAACAGCACCGTGGTGAGGTCCTCACGATCGTTCACGCTCAGCGTGAGGTACGGCTGGGTGTGGAAGAAGTTGTAGGCGAGCGCGGCCGACAGCGAGGTGAGGGCGCCGGCCAGCCGACCGCCGAGCGCCGCCGCGGCGACGATGACCACGACGAGAACGAGCGCCATGTTCGTATTGCCGAAGGTATCTCGGAAAGGGACGAGCGCAGCGGCGACGACGATGGCGGCGAACACACCGCCGGCGGCCACGCGGAGCCGGTCATCGCGGGTGATCTCGGTCATGGGTTCATTGTCCCGCCGGAGCAGTCGGCAGGCCAACACTTGACGCGTCCTTAGCGCGCCGCCGGCCGAGCTTGACGTCGTTCGCCCTGTCCGTCCCGTGACGCAACGGAGTACCGTTCTGGCGGTGAAGCGTTCCAGCGTCGACCACCTGAACTGCTCCATCGCCCGCACGCTGGAGATCGTGGGCGAGTGGTGGACGTTGCTCATCATCCGCGACGCGTTTCTCGGTCTGCGGCGCTTCGACGACATCCAGCGCGACCTCGGCATCTCGCGCAACATCCTGAGCGACCGCCTCGGCACCCTCGTCGAGCACGGCATCTTCGAGCGGCGTCGCTACCAGGAGCACCCTGAACGGTTCGAGTACCGCCTCACCGAGAAGGGCATCGACCTCTATCCCGTGGTGGTCACGCTGCTGCGCTGGGGTGACCGATGGGAGAGCCCCGACGGGCCACCGTTGCGGCTGGTCCACGAGGCGTGTGGCCACGACAGCGAGGCGCACCTCGTGTGCTCGCACTGCCGCGGGCCCATCTCGGCGCGCGGCATCCGCCCTAGGAAGGGTCCGGGCTGGCGTCCCACCGACGTTGCCGAGGAGGAGCAGGCATGACAACCGGCCGCGAGTGGATCACCGCCTTTGCCGAGCAGATCGGTGTGGACGCACCCGACGACGCGACCATCGAGGTGCTGCTCGAGCTCGCGGGGGTCGCCGCTCATGGCTCGGAGCGCATCGCAGCGCCCATCGCCTGCTACCTCGTGGGCCGGGCCGGTCTCGACCCGTCCGCCGCGCTGGAGGTGGCGCGGGTGGCCGAGGCCTAAGCGGGTGGGCGAGGGACGTCGGTGACGTCGATCTCCTCGATGTCGACGATCTCCAGGTTGCCGTCACCAGCGGTGTCGCGAAGGGTGGTTCGCGTCACCTCGACGGCATCGAGCATGCCGTCGCCCGTGACGTCCATGCCGATCGTCTCGGTGACGACCACGGCGTCGGGGCGACCGTCACCGTCGACGTCGATGCTGACCGTGTCGGTGACGACGACCATGTCCGCGGTGCCGTCCTCGTCGACGTCGACGTAGCGGGTCTCGATCACCTCGGTCCCATCGACCACACCGTCGCCGTCCACGTCGATCTCGTAGCGCTCCACGCTGTCGGCCGAGCTCGGCTGATCGCTCATGACGGGAACAGTACGTTCTCTGCGTGCTCGACGCGGTCGTGATCGGGGCGGGCCTGGCTGGGGCGGCGGCCGCCTGGGAGCTGTCGCGCCGCGGGCGGGCGGTGCTGGTGCTCGAACGCTTCGAAGCGGGCCACCACCGAGGGTCGTCGCACGGTACCGAGAGGATCGTGCGCCTGGGCTACACCTCGCCCGAGTACGTGGAGCTGGGGTTGGAGGCGATGGCGGGGTGGAGGGCGCTGGAGGGCGACAGCGGCCAGGCCCTGCTGCACCTGACGGGCGCCATCGACCACGGGTACGACGACGAGCTCGATGAGCTCGCGGCGGCCTATGACGCGTGCGGCGTCCGTCACGAGTGGCTCACGCCCGCGGACGCCCACGACTGCTGGCCGGGCCTTCGCTTCGAGGGACCGGTGCTCCACCAGCCCGATGGGGGGTGGGTGCGCGCCGACGAGGCGCTGCGGTCGTTCCTGACCGGCGCCGAGCGCCGGGGCGCCGAGCTGCGGTTCGGGGCAGGGGCGGCCGCGATCGAGCCGTCCGAGGAGCACGTGCGAGTCGTCACCGGTGGCGAGGTCATCGAGGCCCGCTGTGTCGTGGTCGCAGCCGGCGCGTGGTCGGCCACCCTGCTCGGTGACCTCGTGGCGCTGCCACCGATCCTGGTGACGAAGCAGCAGGTGGCCTACTTGCGGCCTCTGGACCGCGCGGCAGTGTGGCCGTGCTTCATCCATCGGTCGGAGCCACTCCACTACGGGTTGCCCACGCCCGATGGCCTCGTGAAGCTGGGCGACCATGGGAACGGGCCCGTCGTCGACCCCGACGACCGCGACTTCGAGGTGGAGCCGGCGCTCTGGGCCGCATTGCTTGCCGACGTGGAGCAGTGGCTCCCGGGCGTCCACCCCGAGCCCGTGCGTTCGCTGACCTGTCTCTACGCGTCGACCCCCACCGACGACTTCGTGCTCGACCGGGTCGGGCCGCTCGTGGTGGCTGCGGGGCTGGGCGGCCACGGTTTCAAGTTCGGACCGGCGATCGGCCGAATGCTGGCCGACCTGGTGGACGGCACGATCGTGCGGGCTGGGCCGTTCGCGCTGGGTGGAGGCGCGGTCGCCGGTCCGGGCCGTTCAGGTTCGCGCTGACGAACCTGTCGCATCACGCGGCGGGTGCCTTCACCCGGCTCGGGTCGAGGCACGGCTGCTGGAGCGGCTGGGCCACCGGCGTCGTGGTCAGGCCGCGCCGTACCGTGAGGAAGGCAACGGTGCCGCCGAGCAGGCAGAGCCCGGCACTGATCTTCATGGCGGCATCGAACCCTGAGGTGAACGACGCCGCGTCGCTGTCGCTGTCGAGGCCGACCAGGCCGGGCAGCACCGCCACGGCGAGCAGCGCGGCCAGGCGGGCAACGGCATTGTTGACTCCGGAAGCGATGCCGAGGTTCTCCTCGTCGACCGCGGCGAGGACGGTGGCGGTGAGAGGCGCAACTGTCAGGGCCAGCCCGAGGCCGAGCACGATGCTGGCCGGCAGCACGGTGGTGGCGAACGGAGCGCCGGCGTCGATGCGGGTGAACAGGAGCAGGGCGGCGCCGACGATCATTGGCCCGACGGTCATCGGCAGGCGCGGGCCGATCCGCTGGGCCAGGGCACCAGCCCGGGCCGAGAGCAGCAGCATCAGGACGGTCACGGGCAGCAGTGCAGCGCCGGAGGCGATCGGGGAGTAGCCGAGTACGAGCTGCAGCTGGAGGACGAGCAGGAACGTCGCCGCGCCCAGGCCGCCGTAGACGGCGAGGGTGGTGAGGTTGGCGCCGGTGAACTGGAGCGAGCGGAACAGCCCGAGCGGCAGCATCGGATCCGGGTGGCGAGCCTCGATCAGGACGAACAGCACGAGCATCACCGCGCCGACCAACGCGGCGACGACCGGCACCGCGCCGCCCGAGGCCGGTCCCTCGATGGCGCCGTAGGCGAGCAGGGCGAGCCCGGCGGACACGGTCAGGGCACCGCCCACATCGACCTTGCCGTGCTCGCGGTGGTCTCGCGTCTCGGGTACGTGGCGCACGGTGAGCCAGATCGCCACGGCGGCGATCGGCACGTTGATGAGGAAGATCAGCCGCCACGACCACACCTCGACGAGCCAACCGCCGAGGAACGGACCGGCCGCACTCGTCACGCCGGCCAGGGCAGACCATGCACCGATGGCGCGGCTGCGGTCCTCGGCGTGGAACGTCGCCGACAAGATGGCAAGGCTGCCGGGCACCAACAGCGCCGCGGCAGCGCCCTGCAGCGCCCGCATGGCGACGAGCGTGGGGGCGTTCGGAGCGGCCGCGCAGAGCACGGAGGCCAGGGTGAACCCGACGAGGCCGATGAGGAAGATCCGCTTGCGGCCGTACCGGTCGCCCAGGGACCCACCGAGCAGCAGGAAGCCGGTGAGGGTGACGAGGTACGCATCGAGGATCCACTGCAAGCCCGCAAGGTCGGTGTCGAGGTCTCGCCCGATCGTGGGCAGCGCCACGTTCACCACGGTGCCGTCGAGGAACGCGATGCCCGAGCCCAGCACCGTCGCGGCGATGACCCAGCGACCGGCTGCGGTACCGGTGCGAACGGGGGCGGTCGCCGTCATTGTCGCCACTTTCGCGCAGCGAGGTTCAGGCGGCCGCCTCGTGGTCGAGCAGCCAGCGCTTCACGTCCAGGCCCCAGCGGAACCCGCCGAGCGTGCCGTCCGAGCGCAGCACGCGGTGGCACGGCACGAACAGCGCCGGGGCGTTGCGGGCACAGGCAGTGGCCGCAGCCCGCACCGCGGCCGGGTTCCCGCACCGTTCGGCGTACGCCGCGTACGTGACGGGTCGGCCGGCCTTCACCTCGCGCAGCACGTCCCATGCGTGGGTCAGGAACGGTCCACCGACCTGGCGGACGGGCACGGTGTCGATGGCGGTGAGATCGCCCTCGAGGTACGCGTGCACGGCCTTGGTCACGTCGCCCAGGTCAGGTCGAGTGATCCACGTCGTCGGTCGCAGCGACGGATGGATCCGGTCGACGACCTCTTGCGGCTCGCGGGTCCACCCGGCGGCCAGCACGACGCCGTCGTCGGCAACGAGCACGAGCGGTCCGGCGGGGGTGGTGATGGTGGTGAGGTCCATGTCAGGCGCTCCTTCGGGTGGGGGACGAGCTGTGCCGGCTCGGCGGGGTCAACGAGGCCCAGAGGTGTTGCAGGGCGTAGGCCCGCCATGGTCGCCAGCGCTCGGCTCGGCTGGTGGCGGCGGCGGGGTCGGCCGCCTGACCGAGCTGCTCGAGGGCGTGGCGCACGCCGAGGTCGGACGGCAGGAACGCGTCCGGATCGCCCGTGCCG
Source organism: uncultured Acidimicrobiales bacterium (assembly GCA_964616935.1). Taxonomy (GTDB): domain Bacteria; phylum Actinomycetota; class Acidimicrobiia; order Acidimicrobiales; family Ilumatobacteraceae; genus CAZTVJ01. The sequence continues at coordinate 12,922 of CAZTVJ010000280.1, forward strand.
CGCAACGCGATGTACCCCGCTGTCCAGGGGCCGATGCCCGGGAGGGCCAGCAGCCGGGCCTCCAGCTCGGCGCGGTCCGTGCCGGCGTCGATGACGATCTCCTGGTCGGCGAGGGCTCGTGTGAGCGAGCGCAAGGCTCGGCGACGGGAAGCGGGCATCGCCAAGTCGGCATCGGGCGCCTCGGCGAGCACCACGGGCTCGGGGAAGACATGGGTGAGCCGCCCGTCCTCGGTGGGCAGCTCGGCGCCGAAGCGGGCGACGAGCCGGCCCGCCAACGTGCGGGCCCCAGCCACGGACACCTGCTGGCCGAGCACGGCTCGCACCGCCAGCTCGCTGCCGTCGACGTGGCCGGGCACTCGCCGGCCTGGTGCGGCCGCGACGAGCGGCGCGAGCAGCGCATCGCTGCCCAGCTCTGCATCGACGGCGACAGGGTCGGCGTCGAGATCGAGCAGGCGCCGGCAACGTTGGACCGCGGCGCCGAGATCCCGGAGGTCGGCCAGCCGCAGCACGCACGCCACGTAGCCCTCGGCTGGGGTCAGCTCGACGACGCCGGTGCCGTTGGGTAGTCGAAGGCTTCGCCGGTAGGCGCCCTCCCGCACCTCCTCGATGCCGGGCACGGCCCGTTCGGCCAGGAAGTCGACGAGGGCGGCCCCGGCGAACGGTGGTCGGTAGGGGAGGCGCAGCGCGATCGATCCCGGTCCGGCACCGCCGGTGCCGTGCCGGCTGCCCTGGCGCAGCTGCGTGGGCGTCGACGCGAACACCTCCCGGAGCGTGTCGTTGAACTGGCGCACGCTCGCGAACCCGGCCGCGAATGCCACCTGGGTGACGGGCAGGTCGGTGGTCTCCAGGAGGATGCGCGCCGTCTGAGCGCGCTGGGCTCTCGCCAAGGCGAGGGGACCGGCGCCGACTTCGCTCGTGAGGAGGCGGTGCAGGTGGCGCTCGCTGACGCCCAGGCGGCGAGCGACACCTCCCACGCCGTCACGATCGACCACGCCATCGGCGATGAGGCGCATCGCTCGACCGACGAGATCGGCCCGCACGTTCCACTCGGGCGAGCCGGGCGATGCATCGGGGCGGCACCGCTTGCACGCCCGGAAGCCCTCGCGCTGCGCGGCAGCCGCGGTGGGGTAGAAGCGGGCGTTGGAGCGCTTCGGTGTCATCGCCGGGCAGCTCGGGCGGCAGTAGATGTGCGTGCTGGTGACGGCGATGACGAACCAGCCGTCGAAGCGACCGTCGCGGCTCTGCACGGCTCGGTAGCAGCGGTCGGGATCCAGGTGCACGAGGGCATCGTCGCACGTGCGCCCGGCGTTCACTAGCGGGTTTCGGACACGGCGGGTGAAGGCCGCGCATCCCTCTGCGGGTCGTCGGCGTTCACAGCCCACGGAGGGAATGAGATGCGTAGACCTTGGATCGTTGGTCTCGTCGGTGCGCTCGCCGTCGGTGCGGTCGCCGTGGGTGGCTGCGGCGCCGGCGGCGGGCCGACCGTGAACGAGCGGCCGCCCGCAGCGCCGGTCACCGTGTTGACGACGGTCGCCCCGAGCTCGGTTGCGGTACAGCCGACGGTAGGCGCGGTTGCACCCACGACGGTCACCGTTGCCGTGCCGCCGCCCGCCCCGGTGCCGGTCCTGAGCATGTCGCCCACCGCATCGGCCGATCAGGCCGAGATCGATCGCCTGCTCCAGCAAGCCCAGAACGACCTGGCCCGGCTCGATGCCGAGCTCGGTGGCAGCAACCCCCTCGACGAAGGAGACCCCTCACGATGATCCGTAGGAAGACGACCCTTGGCGTCGCACTGGCGCTCGCCGCCATCGTGCTACCGCTGGCCGGCGTGGCCGCCGCCGGGACCGGTACGCGGGAGTCGCGGCCGACAGCTCCGCCGCCTGCCACCCCGCCGCTGCCAGTCGTTCCGCCGCCGGCCGGCACCCGTCCGCTTCCGCCCCGCCCG
>CAZTVJ010000281.1:0-4088 GCA_964616935.1 uncultured Acidimicrobiales bacterium
GGCGAGCTCGACGCCGACGGGAACAGGATCGAGGATCCGTCCGTCCACGAGGAGGCCTACCTCGAGATGTTGCCGTCGTTGGTTCTGGCGATGAACGAGCGGTGGCTGGCCGAGGTCGGGTTCCTCTCCGCCCGCAAGTCGGCTCGGGTGGACGTCAGCGACCTCCAGCAGTCCTGGCGCCACGACAACGTGCCCGTCACCCGGACGCTGCTCGATCGGGTCGCGCCGGACAACGACCCCGACCGCACCGTGGCCCTCATGGAGCATCGCCGCTCGGGCACCATCTCCCGCCGGCTCGCGCTCGAGCTGCTCGAGCGCACCCCCGACGCCGAGCTGTCCCACATCGTCGGCTACTTCTTCGACCGCGTGCTCTGTGCCGAGCTGGGCGACGAGGAGCTCACCTACGACCTGTCCGTGCCGGCCAACGTCACCTACGTCGCCAACGGGTTCATCAGCCACAACACCATCGGCCTCATGATGGATTGCGACACCACCGGCATCGAGCCCGATCTCGGCCTCGTGAAGTTCAAGAAGCTGGTGGGCGGCGGGACGATGTCCATCGTCAACCAGACGGTGCCGCGGGCGCTGCGCCGTCTGGGTTACACCGCGCAGCAGATCGACGAGATCATCGCCTTCATCGACGAGCACAAGACCATCGTCGGCGCGCCGCTCCTGCGGGCCGAGCACCTGCCCGTGTTCGCCTGCTCCATGGGCGACAACACCATCCACTACACCGGCCACGTCCGCATGATGGGAGCGGTCCAGCCGTTCATCTCGGGCGCGATCAGCAAGTGCGTGGTGGGGGACACCTTGCTGGCAACGGCCGACGGGCTCGTGCGGATCGGCTCCTTGCACGAAGGGGAGGCGCCCGACACGTTCCGCGACGAGATCATCGAGCTCGCCTCGCTGGGCGGCACGCAGAAGACGAGCGCGTTCTACTACGGCGGGTCACGCCCCGTCCGCTCCGTGCAGCTGCGCTCGGGTCACCGCGTCACCGGCACGCACAACCACCGCGTGCTCGTTGCCACCGAGGAGGGCCTCGACTGGCGCCGTCTCGATGAGGTGGCCACCGACGACCTCGTGGCCGTGCAGTACGGCGCCGAGCTGTGGTCGCTGCAGCCCGCCCGCCTCGACGGCTTCCAGCCGTCCGCGCCCTACGGGAACCAGCGAACGGTCCGGCTGCCCGACGAGATGACCGAGGAGCTCGCCTTCCTGCTCGGCGCCTATGCCTCGGAGGGTTGCACCCTCCGGTCGAACTGGACCATCCGCATCACCAACTCGGTCCCCGAGGTGCGCGAGCGAGTGGTCACGGCATGGCGCGAAGTGTTCGGCGTCGAGGCCAGGGTGGTCGACGACGGCGTGCGCTGCCCGGACGTCGTCGTGTCGTCCAAGGCGATCGTGGAGCTCTTCGAGCACCTTGGCTGCGGTGCTCGGGCATCCGCCAAGCGCATCCCCGATGCCGTGCTGCGGTCACCCCGGCACATGGTGCTGGCCTTCCTCGACGGCTTGTCACTCGACGCCTACGTCACCGCGTCGACGGCTCCGACGTGGGCCATCTGCCTCGACTCGCCCGGGATGCTCGACGATCTCCAGGCCGTGCTCACCAACCTGGGCATCGTGCACAGCCGCGTCGAGAAGTGGAACCCGCAGTACGCCAAGTCCTACGGCGAGGTGTACGCCACCGGCGAGGACGCCAAGGAGCTGTGCCGGCTGGTGCCGTTCCTCGAGCCCGACAAGGCCGCCCGGGCCGCCGAGCTGCTGGCGCTGCCGGTCGCGCGTCACGACACCGCCGACCTCGTCCCCATCTCGCCGGCCGTCTTGCACGCCCTGCTGCCGAAGGGCACGCCGGGCCGGGGATCGTCCGGGCGCATCCGGTTGGACTTCGGGTTCCTGCTCGACCCGCGGACCACCCATGTCACCCGCCGGACGCTGGCTCGCGTTGCGGGCGCCGGAGCCCACCTCCCGGCCTGGCTGCAGACGATCCTCGACGACCACCTGCACCTCTCGCCTGTCGAGTCGGCCGGCGACGCCGGCAGGCGCGAGGTCTACGACGTCGCCGTGCCGGGCAACCAGGCCTTCGTCGGCAATGGCATCGTGAACCACAACACGGTCAACATGCCCGAGGAGGCCACCGTCGAGGAGGTCGAGGCGCTCCACCTGCTCTCGTGGCAGCTCGGCCTCAAGGCGGTGGCCATCTACCGGGACAACTGCAAGGTGGGCCAGCCGCTCTCGACGGCCAAGAAGGACGACCCGACGCTGGCAGCACCCGCTGGTGACACGGCACCACAGATCGTCGAGCGCATCGTCGAGAAGCTCGTGCATGCCCCCATCCGCCAGAAGCTGCCCCGCACCCGCTCGTCGAAGACGTTCGAGTTCCGGGTGGCCGACTGCAAGGGCTTCGCCACCATCGGCGAGTACGCCGACGGCCGCCCCGGCGAGATCTTCCTGACGGTCTCCAAGCAGGGCTCCACCCTGTCGGGGATCATGGATGCCTTCGCCAAGGCCATCTCCTACGGCCTGCAGTACGGCGTTCCCCTGCGGGCCTTCGTCGAGGCGTTCACCAACATGCGCTTCGAGCCCGCCGGCATGACCGACGACCCGGACATCCGCTTCGCCAGCTCCATCATGGACTACCTGTTCCGCCGCCTGGCCCTCGAGTACCTCACCTACGACGAGCGGGCCGAGCTGAGCATCTTCTCGATCGACGAGCGGATGCAGCCCACGCTGCCGGGCGTCGAGGAGTCGGTCACCGAGACGGTGCAGGGCCTGGAGATGGTGCCCGACCCGAAGAGCATCCCGTCGGCCAGCGAGCTGGCGACTCAGATGGAGCTCGAGTCCAGGGTGCCCGAACCGCCCGCCGTCGCCGCCAGCGACGCCCCGCTGTGCATGCAGTGCGGCGTCCACATGCAGCGGGCCGGCTCCTGCTACGCCTGCCCAAGCTGCGGCAGCACCAGCGGCTGCAGCTGACGGCAACCTGCCCGCTCAGCGAGTGCGGAACATGCCGCCCGGGGGGCCGAGACCGGTCTCGGCCTGCCTGGTGGCCGGCACCTCGACGGTGATCGTCCCGTCGGGCTGCTCTACCACGGGAAAGCTCCGCACGCCCTTGTAGGCAGGCGGGCAGAGGTGCGTGCCATCGCGCACGTCGAACTGGGCGAAGTGCAACGGGCAGGTGACGACGTGGCCCTCCAGGAGGCCGTCGCTCAGCGTCGTCTCGGCGTGGCTGCACTCGTCCTCGATGGCGTACAGGCGGCCGGCGACCCGGCACACCACCACGCGAAACGCGCCGGCCGAGCACGTCCGCATCTCGCCGTCGACGAAGCCGGCGACGTTGCCGACGTCCACGCGGAGGATGTCGTCGCTCACCTCACGCGGAGTCGCTGGCCAGCCAGCGGTCGAGGGTCTCGTGGAAGTAGCGGACGCGCCGCTCCTGCCACGGGGTGTACTCACCGCGGTAGCCCCGCGACTGCAGCCCCTTCTGCTGGGTGGACCAGATGGCCACGTCCTGGTCGATGCCCGGGCCGCACGACACCTCGCCCACCTTGCCTCGCTGGTGCTCCACCAGGTGATCCACGGACACCCAGTCCCGCATCGACAGCGAGTAGTACTCCTTGGCGCCCTCCGGGAAGAGCGTCAGGTACCACATGTCGAACTGGCACTTCGTCGGATCGGTGGGGTGCGGGTTGCCCCGCAGGAAGATGCAGCCGTCGGGCTTCATGCTGAACGACAAGTTCGGGAACAGCGTGTAGTGGTAGTGGTCGGTGAGCTGCTCGTCCGAGTAGCGCGAGAAGTCGTAGCCCTTGGATGCCCCGAGCTCTCGCTTGCGCTGCTGCAACGCCTCGCGCAGGCCACCCAGGTTCGACCGGTACGGCTCGGGATCGAACTCCCAGAACTCGAACTCCTCGGCGAAGCTGCGGAACGTGCGGTCGGGATCGCCTTCGTAGCCCGGCCCGGGCCCGCCGCCGGGCATGAGCATCCGGTTGTGCCCACTGGGGTACAGGTCGAACTGGCAGCCCGTGTAGTGCTCGTTCATCACTGGCAGCGTCTGGGGATGGACGAAGGGAAGGTGGTAGCTCTCGTTGAAGTTGTCC
>CAZTVJ010000282.1:0-8815 GCA_964616935.1 uncultured Acidimicrobiales bacterium
TTCAGCCAGTCGACGCGGAAGGATCAAGGCGTGTTCGCGCGTAGCGCAGACCGGGCCAAGGGCCCCAGTGGCCAGTGCGGTTCGGCGAAGATCACCGACGACAACGCTCTCAGCGAACTGGTGCGACTGATCCGTGCCGAGCGGGGCTACGCCTAGCGACTGCCGGTCTGCACTACCTCACCTACGATCGATAGGCATGGAGCTGGTGGCCAACCTGATGTCGGTCGACGTCGATCCAGAGGCCTGGGCGCGCCAGCGGGAGGCCGAGGGCTGGGACGTGCTGTCGGTGGCCGACCACCTGTGGAGCACCCGGCGACCCTTCCCGCATCTCTGGGTCACGCTGACGGCCGTGGCAACGGCCACCGAGCGCGTGCGGGTGACCTCGGCGTTCGCCAACAACCTGTTCCGGTCGCCGGTGGAGTTCGCTCAGGCCAGCCTGGCGCTGCATGCCGTCAGCGGTGGGCGCTTCGAGGCCGGCCTGGGTGCCGGCTGGTCGCGCGACGAGCTGGAGCGAACGGGCCGCCCCTTCCCGAGTGCAGGCGAGCGGGTCGAGCGCTACGTGGAGGCGTTGCAGATCGTGCGCGAGCTGTTCCACACCGGCCGCTGCGACTTCGAGGGCACGCACTATCGCGCTCAGGTCGACGTGATGGGACCGATGACCGATCCACCGCCACTTCTCGTCGGCTCGGTCGGTGGGCCGCGGATGATCCGCGAGGCGGTGCCGTTGCTCGACCGGGTCGAGCTGAAGGCGGCCGGCAGCGCGACCCGGGGCGGCAGCCTCGATCTCGCCGCCCTTGGCCAGATCCCGCGCTCCCACCTGGTCGAGCTGGTGGCCGCAGTGCGTGAGCGCAAGCCCGGCATCCCGCTCGGCATGTTCGTGCTCTGCTCCGTCGGCACCGACGACGCGACCAAGGCCATGGCTGCCGCCCTCCCGCCCGACTCGCTGTATGGGGGGTTCTTCGGCGAGGCGGCCAAGGTTGCCGACGCCATCGCGTCGCTGGAGGAGCTGGGCATCGAGCGGGCCCAGGTGAGCCCGTTCAACGGCGAGGCGTTCGCGCTGCTGGCGGCCGAGCTGCGTGCCGACCGGGTGCCGGGATGAGCGCGAACCCGGCGGACACGATCGCCGTCTGTGAGACGGTGTACCGGTACGCGCTGGGCATCGACACTCGTGACTGGACCCTGTACCGGTCCATCTTCGCCGACGAGCTGGACATCGACTTCTCCAGCTACAACGGCCGGCCCGGCTCGCACATGACCGCGGACGCATGGGTCGCCGGCGTGCAGCCGCTCTTCGTCGGCCTGGCCGCCACGCAGCACAGCATGACGAACCCCATCGTGACGATCGACGGTGACCGGGCCGAGTGCAGCATGTACATGCAGGCGGCACACGCGCTGGAGCACGGCGACGACGATGCGTGGTTCACCATCGGCGGCTACTACAACGATCGCCTGAAGCGCTCGGCCGGCGGCTGGCAGATCACCGCGGTGACGCTCACGATCCTCTGGCGTACCGGACGGCCCGAGATCATGGTGGAGGCGTCCGAGCGCGGCCGTGCCCTTCTGGACGCCCGCAGCGAGGCCGCGGACGAGCTGCGCTGAGCGATCATGGGCCGGTGATGACCCCACCGCTCGACATCGGCCCTCTTCGCGTGTGGCCACCAGTCGTGCTGGCGCCCATGGCTGGTGTCACCAATGCGCCGTTCCGACGCCTTTGCCGGCGTTACGGGGCCGGTCTCTACGTGAGCGAGATGGTGCTGGCCCTGGCCCTGCTCCACGGGAGCGAGCGAACGCGGCGGATGCTCCGCTTCGACGCGGACGAGTCGCCCCGCTCGGTCCAGCTGTACGGCACCGACCCGCGCACCATGGGTGAGGCGGTGCGGCGGCTGGTGGGGGAGGGCCAGGTCGACCACGTCGACCTCAACTTCGGTTGCCCGGCGCGCAAGGTGACCCGCAAAGGTGGGGGTGCGGCCGTGCCGCTCAAGCCTCGGCTCCTTGCCGCGATCGTGCGGTCCGCGGTCGCCGCTGCCGCGTTGGGAGGCGTGCCGGTGACGATGAAGTTCCGCAAGGGCATCGACGACGACCTGCCCACGTACCTCACGGCCGGCCGGGTCGGCGAAGCCGAAGGCGTGGCGGCCGTCGCCCTCCACGCCCGCACCGCCGAGCAGCACTACGCGGGCGATGCGGATTGGGGGGCCATCGCTTCCTTGAAGGAGGCAGTACGCACCATCCCGGTGCTCGGCAACGGCGACATCTGGGAAGCGGCCGACGCCTTGGCGATGATGGCGGCGACGGGATGTGATGGCGTGGTCGTCGGTCGAGGCTGCCTCGGGCGGCCGTGGCTGTTCGGCGAGCTGGCGGCAGCCTTTGCCGGCAACGCGGCGCCTCCAGCACCGACCGTGGGTGAGGTGGTGCTCGTGGTGCGCGAGCACGCCGAGCTGCTCGTCGAGCACTTTGGTGCGCGCCGCGGGATGGTGGAGCTGCGCAAGCACACCGGCTGGTACCTCACCGGCTACCCGGTCGGTGGCGAGGTGCGCCGGCAACTCGGCCAGGTGTCGACGCTCGAAGAGCTCGACGACCTGCTGGCCCGTCTCGACCCGACGCTGGCCCTACCGCCGGGTGCCCAGCGCATCCGCCGAGGGCACACGAACGGACCGATCGCCGTGGCGCTGCCCGACGGCTACCTCGACGATCTCGACGACGCGACCCCACCCGAGGAGGCGGGCGTGGCCGCCCTCACCGGGGGATGAAGCGACCTGCGGAGCGTCGCGTCTCCGGTATGAGGCGTCCGCCGCGCCCGGTGAACCTACGGGCCGACCCTGTAGAGTGCTCGCTGGGCCAACCACAAGGGCTGGCCCGTTTCGTGAGAAGAGAGTCAATTGGCTACAGGCACCGTGAAGTTCTTCAACGCCGAGAAGGGGTACGGCTTCATCTCGCGTGAATCGGGTGACGACGTGTTCGTCCACTACTCCAACATCCAAGGCCACGGGTACAAGACGCTCGTGGAGGGGCAGAAGGTCGAGTTCGACATCGCCCAGGGGCGCAAGGGCGAAGAGGCCCAGAACGTCCGGCCGCTCTGAGCCATCGCGCTCTGATCCGACGGGCCGCCGGCATCAGTGCCGGCGGCCCGTTCGTTTCTCAGGCGATCGGTGGTGGTAGGTCGGCGTTGTGCCGGCCGGGTGTGAGCGGAGAGGAATTGCGATGGCAAATGCCCGCAGCAGGAAGCGTGAGATCGACAAGGCGAAGAGGGAGAAGGCGGCCGTCAAGCGCGAGCGTCGCCAGGGTCCCGCGCCCGAGGGTGAGGAGGGCGAGGCGACGGACGTGCCGACCGTGGCGCGGCCGTCCGACGACGAGCTGCTCGACGCGTTGCAGGTGCTCCACCAGCGCTACGACGCCGAGGCCATCGACTTCGAGGAGTTCGAGACGGCTCGTGCGGAGCTGCTGAGCCGCCTCCAGGTCGACTAGCACCCGCCCTGGCTCAGGTCAGCTCGGAGACGGCCTGGATGATCGCGTCGACATCCCTCGCACTCGTGTACCGGACGATGCCCGCGCGCACAGCGCCACCGCCCGCTCGCAGCCCCAACGCATCCACCAGCTCGCTCGCGTAGCAGTCTCCGGCCCACACGGCGATGTGCTTTCCGGCCAGGTGCAAGGCGACCGCGTCCGGGCGGTGGCCCGCGACGGTGAAGATGGTGGTCGGCGCCCTTTGCGCGTTGGCGGCCGGCGCGTTGGCGGCCGGCGCGTGGACGGTGACGGGGCCGAGCGCTCGCAGGCCGTCCTCGAGGCCGACGAGGAGGTGCCGCTCGTAGGCCATGACGTCGGCCCAGTCGTGCTCGGCCAGGAACGCGGCCGCCGCGGTGATCCCGGCCAGCGACTCGAACGCCTTGGTGCCCGTCTCCCAACGAGCCGGGCCGACGTAGTCCGCGGGCCGCACCCGGTAGGGCTCGATCTCCAGCAGCAGGTCGGGATGGAGGACGAGCACGCCGGCGTGGGGGCCGTACCACTTGTAGGGCGAGGTCACGAGGGCGTCGATGCCCAGCCCGGTGACGTCGGTCGGGAGGTGAGGCACCCGCGCCACAGCGTCCACCAGCACCCGGGCTCCGTGGGCGTGGGCGACCTCGACCACCGTCGTGAGGTCCGGCACGGCACCGGTGAGGTTCGACGCGCCGGATACCGCCACCCAGCGCACCCGGCCGCCGCGGCAGAGCTCGGCGAGGGGCTCGAGGTCGACCATGCCGAGCGCGGTGTCGACCGGGAGGTGTACGACCTCGGCGCCAGCATCGCGGGCCGCGAGCAGCCAGGGCGCCACGTTGGCGTCGTGGTCGAGCTGCGTGCAGACGATGCGGTCGCCCGGCAGCCACGTCCTCGCCAGCGCCCGTGTCAGGTGGAACATGAGCGTGGTGGTGTTGGCGCCGAACACCACCTGCTCCGCAACAGCGCCGAGCAGACGGCCGCACGCTCGTCGGGCCTCGTCCACGACGTCGTCCGTCTCCCCGCTGGCCGCGAACGCGCCGCCGCTGTTGGCCGGTGCCGGGCTCGCGAGGTACGCGCGCATCGCCTCGATCGCCGTGTCGACGGGCAGCGTGCCGGCGGGCCCGTCCAGGCGCACCCAGCCGTCGGCCAGGCCGGGGAAGCGGTGCCGGACGTCCAGGAGGGGTTTCGGTTCGTCGACCATCGGACCTTCCTAGCGCGGGGCGCGCCCTCGCACATGGCCCGCCGCTTCTCGTCGGGTGCGCTCGTGGCCGCAGTGCCGCGCTCTACCGTTGCGGTTGCAGCGCAGCACAGCAGAACAGCAGCACTCGAGCCGAGGAGCCTCTGATCGACCGTCCCACGTCCATCGTGGAGTCGTCCCGCCTGGGACGGGGCGTGGCTGCGCTCACGTCGCGGTCGGGTGCGAGCGCGGGCCCGGTGCGCTTTCGGGTCTTCGCCACGGGCTCCACGTTCGTGCAGCTCGACTGGCGTCATCTCCCTCCAGGTCCGCACCGGGTCGCCATCGGCCAGGACTGGGTCCACGTGGAGGGCGGCGACCCTGGCGCCGTGTCGTTCGGAGATCTGCAGCCGAGCACCGACTACACGGTCGAGCTCGACGGAGAGGCGGTGACCACGGCGACCACGCTGACGCCGCCCCCGGGGCCGGTGCTCAGCCGCATCGCGACGCTCAGCGATCTCCACGTCGGCGAGACGTGGTTCGGGAAGTGGCCGCGCGTGTGGTCGCACACGGACCCGGCGCAGGCCCACCCGATCCTGTGCGTGCGGGCGGCCATCGCCGAGATCGTGGCGTGGGGCCCTGACCTGCTCGTCATCAAGGGCGACCTGGTCGACCACCATCGCCCGGCGGAGTACGAGCTGCTGGCCGGCCTGCTGGAAGGCGTGCCCTTCCCCATCGTGCTGATGCCGGGCAACCACGACGGCGGCAACTACCTCGACGAGACTGCCCCGGCCACCCTGTCCACGCTGGGTCTCGACTGGGTGGACCACGTCGACCACGTCGATCTCCCGGGTGTCCGCCTCGTGGCCGCGAACTCGGTGTGGCCGGGGAAGAACCGTGGTCGGCTCGGCCCCCGTCTCGCCGACCTCACCGAGCAGCTCGCGACGGCACCAGGACCCGTGCTGCTCGCCGTGCACCACCAGCCGATGCCCTGGCCGGTCCCGCACTACCCCCCGACCGGGATGCTCTGGCCGGACTCGACGAGAGCGCTCGACGCGATCGCCGCAACCAACCCCGCGACGCTCATGACGTGTGGCCACAGCCATCGCCACCGGCGCCGGGAGCACGGCCCCATCGTCATCACCGAGGTCGGCTCCCCGAAGGATCACCCGGGAACCTGGGCCGCGTACGAGGCCTACTCGACCGGCATCGTCCAGACGGTGCGGCGCGTCGCCGATCCCGCCTCGCTCCGGTGGACGGAGAAGACCTGGGACACGCTGCTCACCCTGTGGAGCCGGTGGGCCGTCGGCCGCCTCGGCGACCGCTGCTTCAGCCACCAGTGGCCGTACCGGGCCGGCAGCAACGACGGGCGCGCTGCTCGCTGATGCATGCCGCTCGTCTGGCACTCGCGGCCTTCGGTGGCTACCTGGTGGGCTCGGTGCCGTCGGCCGATCTCGCGGCGCGAGCGGCCACGCGCGGCCGCGTCGACCTGCGTGAGGTCGGGACGGGCAATCCTGGTGCGACGAACGCGGCCCAGGTGCTCGGTACGCGCTGGGGTCTGGCGGTCCTGGCCGCCGACGTCGGCAAGGGCGCGGCAGGCGGTGTGCTCGGGTCGGCCGTGGCTGGTCCGGCCGGCGCCTACGTGGCCTCGACGGCGGCCGTCGCCGGCCACATCGCGCCGGTCTGGAAGCGGTTCCGGGGCGGCAAGGGTGTGGCCACGAGTGCCGGCGCGTGCCTGGCGGTGTTCCCTGCCTACTTCCTGATCGACCTCGGCGTGGCCGTCGCAGGGGCGACGCGCCTGCGCGAGGCCGAGCGCGCCACCCAGGTGTCGTGCGCGGTGTGGGTGGTGGCTGCGCTCGTGTGGTGGTGGCGGCGCTGGCCAAACGCGTGGGGCCCGACGCCGTCTGCCGGTCTGCCGGTGTCGGCGGCGGCATCGAGCGCGATGATCCTCGCCAAGTTCGCGTCCGCTCGCCGGACCCAGATCGCGAAGGGTGCACCCCGTTGACGACGGCCCTGGTGACCGACTCCAACGCCCAGCTGCCGCCCCTGCTGCGGGATCGCTACGGCGTCCTGGTCGTGCCGCTGACCGTGACGCTCGACGGTGTCGACCATCGCGAGGGGGTCGACCTCGACGACGCAGCCTTCTACGAGCGGCTGGCCGCGGGTGCGCCGGTTGCCACCGCGGCTCCGTCGCCGGGCGCGTTCCTCATGGCCTACGAGCAGGCGGCGGCCGCCGGTGCCGACGAGATCCTGTCGATCCACCTCGGTGCGAACGTCTCGGCCACGGTGTCGTCGGCCACGGTGGCCGCGGGGATGAGCGCGGTGCCGGTCAGGGTGATCGACACAGGGACGGCATCGTTCGCCATCGGATGCTGCGTGTGGGCCGCGGGGGCCGTGCTGGCGGGCGGGGGAACGGCGTCGACGGCGGCCGAGGAGGCGCAGCGCGTCGCCGCATCGATCGGCAACGTGTTCGTGGTCGGCGCCTTGTCGCTGGCCGAGCGCGGCGGCCGGCTCGCCGCGGGAGCCGGCACCGGTGACGGCGTGCCCGTGCTGGCACTGGAGGACGGTCGCATGCGGCCCGTGGCCCGGGCTTCTTCGCGGGCCGACGCGATCGAGGCGATGGCGTCCTATGTGGAGCGCATCTCGGCCGGCGCGCCGCAGCGCATCGGCGTCGGCGATGCCGCGGCCCCGACCCTCGGCGCAGCGTTGGCCGAGCGGCTCGCCGCGCTGTCGATTGCTCTCGAGGTCGTCCGCTACGCCGTCGGGCCCTCCGTCGGCGCGCACACCGGCGCAGGCACGGTCGGTGCAGTGTTCTACCCGGTGGCCGGCTCACCGGCGACGTAGCCGGCACCGTCGCCGTCCAGGCTGACGCCGAGGCCGGGCGCCTGCACGGCGGTGACGACCGACAGCACGGCCCGGGATCGGACGCACACCTTGCCCGAGGTGGCGCTCACGATCTCCGCCTCGGCGAGGATCGTGGCGTCGTCGCCCTCGACGATCCTCGCCTCGACCCGGTAGGGGCGCCCGACCAGCACGGGACGGTCGAACCACGACTGGCTCTCCTTGGTGACCGCCCAGCGGTGCCGCAGGGCGATGGTGGCCCAGGCCATGGCCTCGTCGAGCACGGCCAGCGTGACGCCACCATGGACCCATGAGGGTGCGCCGGAGAACTCGTCGCCCAGCGTCAGGTCGGCGACGACGACGTGACGCTTGGTGTCGTGCTGGAACGGGATGCGCAGGCCGCGCTCGTTGCGCCGCTCGCAGACGAAGCAGTTGGTGTCGAAGCCCCAGCGGTCGTTGTCGAGCGGTTCGAGGGTCATCGTTCATCCTCTCGTTCGGCGAGCGCGGCGGACGAGCCAGCGGTAGCGGTCGGCCTTGCGGTAGGCCACCTCGGCGGCGAGCTGCGCCACGCCGGTGGCGATGGTCGGGTAGGCGTGCACGACCGACGCGAGGTCGTCCAGGTCGAGCCGGCGATCGATCGCCAACGCCAGCTCACCGATCAGCTCTCCTGCCGCAGGGGCGAGGACGCTGGCACCGACAAGGCGCCCCTTGCCGGTGATCAGCACGACGGCGCCCTCGGTGGCCCCCTCGGCCCTGGCCCGGTCGCTGTGGGCCAGCTCGTGCACGTGCACCTCGACATGGCGGCCGTGCTCAGCCAGGGCCTGGGCCTCCGTGAGGCCGGCATGGGCCAGCTCGGGATCGGTGAACGTGACCCACGGGATGGCGGCATCGGCGGTGCCCTTACCCGGGAAGAACATGTCCCGCACCGCCCGCACCGCTTCGTACGCGGCCGCGTGGGTGAACAGGAAGCGCCCTGCGACGTCACCGGCGGCGTAGATGCTGGGAACCTTCGTGCGCAACCGAGCGTCGACCGCGATGCCCCTCGGACCCACCTCGACGCCCAGCGCTTCCAAGCCCATGCCCTCCACGTTGGGGCTACGACCGGCCGCGACCAGTAGCTGCTCGGCCCCCCACGATCCCGCATCGTCCCCGACCCGGCCGTGCACCTCCTTGCGGCCCTCCTGCACCACGACACGGTCGGTCGTCACGTCCAGCCATACGTCGACGCCCTCGGCCCGCAGCACGTCGGCCACGCGCCGGGCCAGGTCGGGCTCGTCCCGGGGGAGCAGACGGGGACCCTTCTGCAGCAACGTGACGGCCACGTCGAGG
>CAZTVJ010000283.1:0-4140 GCA_964616935.1 uncultured Acidimicrobiales bacterium
TTCCACGGCCAGGGCATGAACTGCGCGTTCGAGGACGTCGTGGAGCTGGACCGTTGCCTCGACGAGACGGATGATGCGTGGGGTTCAGCACTCCCGCGCTACGCCGAGCGGCGCAAGCTGAACACCGATGCCATCGCCGACCTCGCGCTCGACAACTTCGTCGAGATGCGCGACAAGGTGGCGTCGCCCGTGTTCCGCCTCGGCAAGCGGGCAGAGCACGCGCTCGAGAAGGCCATCCCCGGCCGCTTCGTCTCCCTGTACGAGCTGATCAGCTTCAGCGAGATCCCCTACGCAGAGGCCCGGCGGCGGGCCGAGCGCCAGGGTCGCATCGTGCGAGCCGCGGCCGGCGGGCTCGGCGCCCTCGCGGGTGTAGCGGCCGTCGCCGCGACGGCGACGAGGAGGAGGAGCCGGTGAGCACACATGATGCGACCTCGGCGGCGGACGCCAGCCCGACCGGCGCGCACCTGGACCTGCGGGGACGCCTCAGCTACGGCGACTACCTGCAGCTCGACGAGCTGCTCGGCGCCCAGCGTCCTCGCACCGCGGCCCACGACGAGGTGCTGTTCATCGTCCAGCACCAGACCACCGAGCTGTGGCTGAAGCTCGTGCTGCACGAGCTGCACACCGTGGCTGCGCTGCTGGACGGGGAGGAGCTGGGCCCGGCCTTCAAGGGCCTGGCCCGGGTCGAGCAGGTGCTGCGCGTGCTCATCGAGTCGTGGGACGTGCTGACGACCATGACGCCGGCCGACTACTCCTCGTTCCGAGCGGGCCTGGACACCGCGTCGGGCTTCCAGTCGTACCAGTACCGAGAGCTCGAGTACCTCCTGGGCAACAAGGACCCGCTCTACCTGGGCCCGTTCGAGCATCGCCCAGATCTCGCGGGTCACCTCCGGCGCGTGCTCGACGAACCATCGCTCTACGACCTCGCCGTGCGGCTGCTGGCTCGTCGCGGCCTGCCCGTCGCCCCGGACGTGCTTGCACGCGACGTCGCGCTGACCCATCGTTCGGATCCGTCGGTGATCGCGGCGTGGCGGCTGGTGTACGCCGACCCAGCAACGCACTGGGAGCTCTACGAGCTGGCCGAGAAGCTGCTCGACCTCGAGGACGCACTGCGCCAGTGGCGGCTGCGTCACGTGACCACCGTCGAGCGGATCATCGGGGGCAAGCCGGGTACCGGAGGCACGTCCGGCGTGGCCTACCTCCGTGAGCGGATGAACGTCGTGTTGTTCCCCGAGCTGTGGCAGGTGAGGACCGAGCTGTGACCGACCGAACGAGCCCCGAGCTGACCACCGCCGAGCTCCTCGGCCCGGGCGGCGAGGCGTTGGCCCTCGCCTTGGAAGCCGCCGACGATGTGCCCACCCGCCGCGCCCAGTTCGCGGTGCCACCTTGGCTGGGCGGCCGCGAGCCCGAGGTCGCCTACCTCGCCGGCAACTCGCTCGGCCTGCAGCCCCACGCGGCCCGCGCCGCGATCGACGACGTGCTCGACAGCTGGGCCACGCTCGGCGTGGCCGGCCACGGCGAGGGCGCCTACCCGTGGATGCCGTACCACGAGACGATGCGGGAGACGTCGGCGAGGCTCGTGGGTGCCCTGCCGGGCGAGACCGTGATCATGAACAGCCTCACGGTCAACCTGCACCTCCTGCTGTGGACGTTCTACCGACCGACGCAGGATCGCAACCGCATCGTCGTCGAGGCCGATGCCTTCCCGTCCGACCGCTACGCCGTGGCGAGCCAGACCGCGCTCCACGACCTCGACCCGGCCGACGCCGTCGTGGCGCTCGAACCCCGCCCAGGCGAGCGGCACCTGCGGACCGAGGACGTCGTCGAGCTGCTCGAACGCGACGGTTCGTCGGTGGCGATGGTCCTGCTCGGAGCCGTCAACTTCCGCACCGGTGCGCTGCTCGACATCCCCGCCATCACGGATGCGACGCAGAGGGCGGGAGCCGTCAGCGCATGGGACCTCGCCCACGCCGCCGGCAACGTGCCCCTCGCCCTGCACGACTGGGGGGTCGACATCGCCGCCTGGTGCACCTACAAGTACCTGAACGCCGGGCCGGGCTCCACCGGCGGGTGCTTCGTGCACGAGCGCCACGGCGCCGATGTCGAGCGGCCGAGGCCGGCGGGTTGGTGGGGCAACGACCCCGCGACCCGCTTCCAGATGGAGCCCGGCTTCCAGGCGCGCCCGGGTGCCGACGGCTGGCAGCTCTCCAACCCGTCGATCCTCGCCATGGCCCCGGTGCGCGCCTCCCTAGAGCTGTTCGACGAGGTGGGCATCGACGTGCTGCGGGCCCGGTCGGTGCGTCTCACCGGCTTCCTCGAACGACTGCTCGACGCCGTCGCCGAGCAGAGCCGGATGGAGATGGTGACGCCGCGCCAGCCGAGCCGGCGGGGAGCCCAGCTCACGATCGAGGTGGACGATGCCGTGGCCATCACCGAGGCGCTGCGAGAGCGTCACGGCGTAGTGGCCGACGACCGGCCGACGCGCCTCGTGCGGCTCGCGCCCGCTCCGCTCTACACCACCTACCACGACATCTGGCGGGCGGCCGTGGCCCTCGCCGACGTCCTCCCCCGCCGCTAGGCGAGCACGGTCGCGTCGAGCCAGGCGACGACGTCCCGCCACGCCTGAGAGGTGGGATCGATGACGACGAAGTGGTCGCCGCCAGCCACCTCGTGCAGGGTGACGTCGTCGCCTGCGGCGGTGGCGGCGACGACATAGGCGTGGCTCAGGTCGGGCGGCACGTTGGCATCGGCGTCGCCGTGGACCACGAGCGTCGGGCAGCCGAGCGGCAGCTGCACCATCGGGTCGGTCGCCGCGTAGCGCTCGGGGTGCTGCGCCGGGGGACCGCCGAGGAGGCCGTGCACGGCATGGTCGGACAGCCCACGGGCGCTCGCTTCGCGCAGGTCGCTCACCGGCGCGAGCGCCACGACGCCGGCGAGGGGCCGCATCGTGGCCGCGAGCAGTGCGAGATGCCCGCCCGCCGAGTGACCGATGGCGACGAGCCGGTTCCGATCGGTTCCCGGCCACTCGCTCGTCGAGGCCAAGGCTGCTCGCACGTCATCGAACGTCGCGGGCCATCCGCCGCCGTCGCCACCCACCCGCCGGTACTCCACGTTCACGGCCAGCCAGCCCCGGCCGGCGAGGTCGGCACACAGCCCGTCCATCAGGTGGAGGTCGTAGCGATCACGCCAGTAGCCGCCGTGCAGCACGAACGCCGTCGGCCAGGGTCCGGAGCCGCCGGCAGGCACGTGCAGCTCGAGCCGCTGGCTGGGGACGGGGCCATAGGCGACGAACCGGACGCTCACACCTCGCTGGCGGCCTTCGGTTCGCGCGGCAGGCCCAGCACGCGCTCGCCGACGATGTTCCGCTGGATCTCGGCAGTGCCGCCCCAAATGGTCTCCGAGCGGCTGAAGAAGAACGCCGACTGCAGCGGGCTGACCGGGTACCCGGGCCGGGACGCCATCCGCATCACCCCCGGCCAGCTCTCGACCTCCTCGGTGCCGGTGAGGACCTGGCCGTCCATGCCCCAGATGTCCATCGCCAGCTCCATCAGGTCGCGATGGAACTCGCTCCAGAACATCTTGTTGGAAGCGCCGAGCGCGGCGACACCGGGGTCCCGCGCGCCCCGCAGCGCTGCGGTCAGGCTGCGCCACCCGTTCACCTTCATGATCTGCACGGTGGTGTACGCCTTGGCCAGGCGCTGGCGGTAGCGCGGGTCGTCGAGCACGCCGGTCTGCCGGGCCTTGTCCACCAGCGTCTCCCACTCCTTCTCGAAACGGCGATAGCTGGTGGTGGCGGAGCTGCCCCGCTCGAACCCGAGCGTGGTGTTGGTGACCTTCCAACCGTTGTTCAAGCCGCCGACCACGTTGTCCTTCGGGCAGCGGGCCTCGTCGAAGAACACCTCGTTGAACTCGGCGGTGCCGTCGGGCTGGACGATCGGGCGCACCTCGACGCCGGGCTGGCGCATGGGCACCAGCAGGTAGGAGATGCCCTTGTGCTTTGGCGCGCCCGGATCGGTGCGGGCGAGCAGGAAGACGTAGTCCGCGTGCTGGGCCTGCGTCGTCCACACCTTTTGACCGGTAATCACCCACTCGTCGCCGTCGAGCACCGCGCTCGTCTTCAACGATGCCAGGTCGGAGCCC
>CAZTVJ010000284.1:0-10823 GCA_964616935.1 uncultured Acidimicrobiales bacterium
GGATGGTGGTTCATCGTGAGCATGCAGAACAGATGGTCGTCGAACTCGGTGATGGTCTTTCCCGGCCAGTGCTTGTACACGTCGCCGACCTGGAAGTCCTCGAGGTAGCGACCGAACGGCCGCTCGATCGTGCTCATGGGCCGAGGCTAGGCGGCGACGGTGGTGGCCAGCGCGCCCCGGTGGCGGGTGGTCCGCCGGCATCGTCCGGACCAGGCTCGTCATCCTGCGCGAACCGTTGCGGGCGGTGGCCATAGCGCTCGGCCCAGTCGATCTGGCTCTCCGGGTGCTCGATCGCCTCGACGGCAACGTCGCGCAAGCGCTCCAGCTGCCCGTCGGCCTTCTGGATGGCGAAGGGGCCTACCCGCAGGCTGAGGTAGCTGAGGGCACCGATCAGGATGGGCAACCAGTACTGCGCCAGCCGGTAGATGGGTACCGCGATGGCGACGGTCGACGCCGGGATGCCGAAGGCGACGAGGGTCGGGAAGTAGATGCCCTCCACGATCCCCAAGCCTCCCGGGGTGATGGGGATGGCGGCGAACAGGTTGGCCAGCCCGAACGACACCAGCAGGCCGTCGAGGCTGAGCCGGGCGCCGAAGGCGTAGAGGAACACCCAGAGCGAGGCGGCGTCGAGCAGCCAGTTCAACGTCCCCCAGATGATGACGCGCCGCAGCAGCACCTTGTCGCTCAAGAGATCGCCCAGCCGGTCGGCGATGCGATGCACGACCTCGGCGGCGCGGTCCGGGTCGACGAAGCGCAGCTTGCGGGCGATGGCCCGGACCACCTTGACCGACTGGTCCCGCCCCCACATCAGCGACAGGACGAGGCCGAAGAAGACCCCGATGAGGAACACGCCGATCACGGCCGCGGTGACGTAGAGCGGGTTGAAGCCTCGCAGCGGGATGGAGATCAGCAAGCCCACCCAGAGGATGAGGTTGAGCAGCACCGCCGAGCCGAGGCCGGCGGTGGCGAGGGCGAAGCCGGCATCGGCCCCTCGCACGCCGGACACCGTGAGGAGGCGGTAGCCGAGCGCCGACGCCGCCGCGCTGCCGCCCGGTACGACGTTGGCGACCGCGCGGGTGGCGAACTGGATGCGCACCATGCGGGTGAGCGAGATGCTGCCCGGCGGCAGCGCTTCGCGGGTGAGCTGGCTGTAGGCGACGAACGAGGCGAGCTGCAGCGCGAGGCCCACGAACAGCAGTGACGACCGGACTCGGGTGACCTCCTCGATGGCGTCGCCCAGGCGCGCCAGCTGGGGAAGGACCAGGTAGTTCACCGCGAACGCGCCAGCGATGAACTGCACGGTGCGCTTGACCCGGCGACGCGCCACCGGCGAGATGCGGTTCCTCGCCGCGTCCGCGCTGCTGGGGTTCACGAGCAAGGGCGGAGGCGCCGGGATGGGCATGCCGGTGGGGTCGGGCAGCCCGGGCGGTGTCAGCCGCGGTGAGCGTCCCGGCGCGGTCCAGCCCCGTTCCGGAGGTGGGGGCAGCACCGGGCCAGGGTCAGGCACCCGACCATGCTGGCAAACGGGCGATGTCCCGCGGTGCCACGGACACCGAACGTCATCCCACCGGGAAGGCGTCGACCAGGGCGCGCAGCTCGACCGTCAGGTTCGCACGGAGCTCGGCGGGCGTCTTGCCGAGCCGGACGATCACGAGATCGCGGTCCGGGATCACGACGATGTACTGGCCCTCGTACCCGTGAGCACCGAACGCGCCGGGGTACTCCCGCCAGAGCCACCAGTGCGCGCCGTAGCCGAACGCCTCGTCGGCCGGCACGGGGACCGGGTTGCGGCCATGGTCGACCCAGCCGTCGGGCAGCAGGCGGTGACCGTCCCACAGGCCGTCGCGCAGGTAGAGGAGACCGAAGCGGGCGAAGTCGAGCGCCGTGCAGTAGAGGTACGACGACCCGATGAAGGTGCCCGACGCATCGAAGCGTGGATCGGCGCTCGTCATGCCGAGCAGGCCGAACAGCCGCTGCTGGAGGAAGGCACGCATGCCGTTCTCCCCCCACCGACCACGTCGCCCACGATGCGGCTGACGATGTTGGTGGTGCCGGACGAGTAATTCCACACCGTGCCGGGCCGATGCAGCAGGGGGAATGCGGCCGCAAAACCGGCGACGTCGGCCTGGCCGGCACCGAACAGCATCTCGATCACGTCGGAGACGCCGGCATCGACGTAGTCCTCGGCGAACTGCAGACCAGGCCGCATCTCGAGCAGCTGCTGCACGGTGATCGCCCGGCGGGCGTCGTCCTGCCAGGCTCGGACGGGCGCGCTGGACTCGACCGCGAGGCGCCCATCGCCCACCAGGATGCCCACGAGCGCATGGGTGACGCTCTTGGCCGTCGACCACGAGATGAGGGTGGTGTCGGCCGTGACGTCGGGGCCGTAGGCCTCGGCCACGACGCGACCACCGTGCACGACCACGAGCGCAAGGGTGAGGCCCAGCTCGGGCGGCTGGGCCATGAGGCGTTCGACGATCGCACCGACACCAGGTGGCGTCGCGCCCGCGGGCCATGACTCGGTAGGCCACGGGACCCCACGTGGCTGCTCTGGAAGCGGGACGTGCATCAGCGAGCCCGCCCCTGCTCGCCCGAGTGCCTAGGCGAAGTAGCCAGTGACGTCGATCAGGGCGTGCGTCTGGCAGCCGGGGGCACCGCCGCACCGGATCGTCACCGAACCGGCACCGGTGTTGGCCGACACCCCGATCCGCACGATGCCACCGTTGGCGATGTCGAGCCCGCTCGACGACCAGTTCAGCGACGACGTGCCGGGCCAGTCCACGTCGGCCGGGAACAGCGCGAGCCACCCTGAGAGCGACGTCTTGACGGCCGTGAGGTTGTAGGCAACTGCGGTCGCGGTCGCCGGGATCTTCGGGTTGCCGACCAGATCCTTGAGGACGCTCCGGTCGATCTCCACCCCCTGCTGGACGGGGAGACCCGCTCTGGTATCCATGACGCGGTACGGGGTGATCGGGACGAACGTCGAGCCGACCGCGAGGGCCGGAGACGCCACCACGACCGAGGCGCCCACGGCGCCGACCGCCCCTGCACCTGCCATCTTGAGCCAGCTCCGCCGGGAGGTGACCTCCGCCGTCTGCTCATCCATGACTACGCCCCTTCCATTGCGCCCGCTAGCGTTGATCCCATCACCGTCGGTGGCAGCGCGTCAAGGGTCGCCCGACCTATGCCCCAGGATCGGCGCCCCGGTATCAGGCGGGCAGGTAGTAGCCCGTGATGTCGATGAGGAGGTGCGTCTGGCAGCCGTTGGCCCCGGCGCACAGGATGGTGACCGATCCCGCCCCGCTGAAGGGAGAGGGCCCGAGGGTCACGGTGCCACCGTTGGCGAGGTTGAAGCCAGACCCCCACCAGTTGATCGACGAGGTGCCGGGGAAGCTCACGTTGGCCGGGTACATCGACAAGAACCCGTTGAGGAAGGTCTGGGTGACGGTGAGGTTGTAGGTGACCGCAAGGGCCGTGCTCGGGATGCGAGGGTTGCCGAACACGTCGGTGACGAGGTCGATGTCGACTTCATCATCCTGCTGGAGCGGCGTACCGACGCGCGTGTCCAGCGACCGGTAGGGCGGCGAGATCGGGAAGAACGTAGATCCGGCGGCGAACGCGGGAGTCGCCGAGGCGAGGGTCGCACCGACGGCGCCCGCGGCGCCCGCCCCCACCATCCGGAGCCATCCCCGCCGCGACGTCGATTCGTTCGGTGCCTGGTCGTCCATCTCGCGGCCACCTCCCGTCCTCTCGGCTCATGAGACAACGTCCTGCTCAGGTTCGTCAACCCTCGGACGAAGGTGACCTCCGGGAACCACCGGTCACGTCTCGGCCGGCCCGATCCACTTCGGTGACGGAGGGACCAACGGCCGATCAAGGAGCGCGAAGACCTCGGCCACCGAGACGGCCCGGCGAGCCAGACCGCAGTGCTCTGCCTTCAGGAAGCCCTCGACCACCGCGCGATCGAACAGCTCGAACAGCGGCTCGTAGAACTCCTCGACGTCCACGACGACCACGGGCTTGCGGTGGTGGTCGAGCTGCGCCCACGTGAGGATCTCGCACAGCTCCTCGAACGTGCCCAGCCCACCGGGCAGCGCGACGAACGCATCGGCCAGCTCGGCCATGAGCGCCTTGCGCTCGTGCATCGACGCGGTCACGCGCAGCTCGGTGAGCCCACCGTGGGCGACCTCCTGGTGCACCATGGCGGCGGGGATGACACCGATCACCTCGCCCCCGGCGGCCAGCGTGGCATCGGCCAGCAGGCCCATCAGACCGACGTCACCGCCGCCGTAGACGAGGCCGATCCCCCGCCGGCCGAGCTCGGCCCCCAGCTCCGCGGCCGCCGCGGCGTAGGCCGGTGATCGCCCCGGGCTGGAACCGCAGAAGACGCAGATCCTCGTCACCGCCACCTGCGGACTCCCATCAGCCGAGTGTGCCAGGTTCCTCGACGCGTCCGTTCTCCGGCCGATGCCGGCCGATTCCTGGCCCCCGGTGACCGCTCGGTAGCCTCGGTACCGATGACCGCGCCCGATCTCACCGCTGCCGCCGCCGTCCTCGACCTCGCCCACGGCGTGGTCGGCAAGGGCATCCGAACACTGGCCGCTGGCGGCGGACCGGACGTGCAACAGGTGCTCGCCTACGACCTTGCGCACGCCG
The DNA here is from genome assembly GCA_964616935.1 of uncultured Acidimicrobiales bacterium. Classification (GTDB taxonomy): domain Bacteria; phylum Actinomycetota; class Acidimicrobiia; order Acidimicrobiales; family Ilumatobacteraceae; genus CAZTVJ01. The sequence goes on from CAZTVJ010000284.1 coordinate 4,657, forward strand.
CGGCTGCCATCGAGACCGCTCGATCCATGCTCGACTACGGCGCGAAGGGCGACGTCGAAGGGCGCATCACCTGTGCATTCGTGGCCGACGCGCTGCACGACCTGCTCACCAAGGTGGCGGGGCGCGAGGCGCTGTGGGGGCTCGACGGCGACCCGCTCGCCGGTGCCCACTCGTTCCTGGCCACCTACCGCGATCCCGTGTTCCTGGCAGGGCTGGCCGGCCAGGACGGGCCCCGGCACCTCGACCCCGACTTCGAGCTGGTGCAGGACACGTTCCGCCGATTCGCCGACGACAAGATCAAGCCGGTGGCCGAGCACGTGCACCGCGAGAACGACGACGTGCCCGAGGAGATCATCACCGGGCTGGCCGAGATGGGGGCCTTCGGTCTCTCCGTGCCCGAGGAGTACGGCGGGTGGGCCGGCGGGGGCGAGAGCGACTACCTGGGCATGGTCGTCGCCACCGAGGAGCTGTCGCGTGGCTCACTCGGCATCGGCGGCTCGCTGATCACCCGCCCTGAGATCCTGACGCGGGCGCTCGTGAAGGGCGGTACCGAGGCCCAGAAGCACGAGTGGCTGCCCAAGCTGGCGACGGCCGAGACCATGGCCGCCGTCGCCGTCACCGAGCCCGATTTCGGCTCCGACGTCGCCAACCTGAAGGTGACGGCCACTCCGGCCGAAGGGTCGGGCGGCGAGCCCGGCTACGTCATCAACGGCGTGAAGACGTGGTGCACCTTCGGCGCGCGTGCCGACGTGCTCATGCTGCTGGCCCGCACCGATCCCGACCGCGCGAAGACCCACCGCGGCCTCTCGCTGTTCGTCGTCCCCAAGCCCCGGGGAGAGGCCCACGGCTTCGCGTTCACCCAGGACCCGCGTCCCGACGGCACGGTGGCGAAGATGGAGGGCCGCCCGATCGACACCCTCGGCTACCGCGGCATGCACTCCTACGAGATCGCCTTCGACAGCTGGTGGGTGCCGGCCGCCAACCTCATCGGGGAAGCGGGCGGGCTCGGACGCGGCTTCTACTACCAGATGGAGGGCTTCGAGAACGGCCGGCTGCAGACGGCCGCTCGCGCCGTCGGCGTCATGCAGGCCGCATACGAAGCCGCCGTCGCGTACGCGGGCGACCGCGCCGTGTTCGGCCATCCCATCGGGGCCTACCAGCTCACCCAGGTGAAGCTGGCTCGTATGGCCGTGATCATCCAAGCCTCCCGACAGTTCTCCTACGCGGTGGCCCGCATGATGGCCAAGGGTGAAGGGACCATGGAGGCCTCCATGGTGAAGGCCTACGTGTGCAAGGCCGCCGAGTGGGTCACCCGGGAGGCCATGCAGATCCACGGTGGCTACGGCTACGCGGAGGAGTACCCCGTCAGCCGGCTGTACGTCGACGCGCGCGTGCTCTCCATCTTCGAGGGGGCCGACGAGACGCTGTGCCTCAAGGTCATCGCCCGCCGTCTCGTGGAGCAGGCTGGGGCCTGAAAGGGTCGAGCCCGTGCCGGACACCTCGAGTCCGGTGAGGCATGTACCCGGTTCCCCCGATCGCCGCGCGCGCTTTGAGGCGCTGGCCGCGCTCGTCTACGACCCGCTGCAGCGCTACGTCCGCCGCCGGCAGTCGGCTGCCGACGCCGACGACGTGGTGGCCGACGCGCTCCTGGTGTGCTGGCGCCGCCTCGACGACGTGCCCGCCGGCGCCGAGCTGGCGTGGTGCTACGGCGTGGCGCGGCGTTGCCTCGCCAACCATCGCCGCTCGGCCGATCGCCAGCGCCGCCTCGTCGGCAAGCTCGCTGATGACCGCGACACGCACACGACGGTGGGCGATCCGGCGGCCACCTCGCCGAGCAACACGGATCCAGATCTGCTGGTTGCCCTGGCCGGCTTGAGCGACGCTGACCGCGAGCTTGTCCAGCTGTGGGCCTGGGAGGGGCTCGAGCCCCGCGAGCTGGCGGTGGTGCTGGACACGACCGCGAATGCCGTCAGCATCCGCCTGCACCGAGCTCGCCGCCGTCTGGCCGAACGACTGGCCGGGCGAAAGGACGACCGGTCAGGCGGACAGGCAGCGGTGAGCCCGGCGATGGAGGAGGAGGCATGACCGACGACCTGCGCGAGCAGATCGCACGACTCGACCCGATGCCATCGACCGTGCCGACCGACCCGGTCAAGAGCGATCGGGCGCGAACCCTGCTGGAGGCCGTCATGTCCACCCCTGTCCTGGCCGACGAGGCGCCCACGCCCTCGCCCAGGCCCACCCGGCGCCGCTGGTACGCCGCCGTCGCTGGAGCCGCGGCGGTGGTCGTGCTCGCCACCGGCGCCGCCGCCGTGCTCGCAAACCGAGGCACGGACACCGCTACGCCACCCGTAGCCCTCAGCCTGCCCGCCACCGACCCCGCGCTGTCCATCTGCGCGCCGTTCGATGCGGCGGTCCTAGGAACGGCCGAGCTCGCCTTCGCCGGCACGGTCACCGCCACCAGCGCAGGGGCGGTCACCCTCGACGTCGACCGCTGGTACCGGGGTGGCACCGCCGACCAAGTCACCATCGCCGTGCCCGAGGGCTTCACCGCTGCACTCGACGGCGTCGACTTCGCGACGGGCCAGCGCTACTTGGTGACCGCCTCCGAGCAGACCGTGCTGGGCTGCGGGCTGAGCGGGCCGGCCACACCAGAGCTGGAGCAGGGTTACGCCGGCGCGTTCGGGGGCTGACCCTCCCCCCGGAGCTTCCAGATGGCGGTGTGGCGGACCTGCATGGCCGCCACACCGTCGGCCAGCATGACGACGTGGAGCTCGACCATGTGGTGTCCCTTGCGCTCGTACTCGTCGGCCACGACAGCCCGAGTCTCCAGGCCCGCACCGAGCGGCACCGTCGACAGCAGCCGAACCCTGCTGCCCCCGTGGATCCATGGGCCCAGCTCGACGTTGCGCACGAGCACCTCGTTGGCGTCGAGGAGCAGCCAGCCGGGGTGGGCGATGCCCTGCTCGCGCCAACCGGCCGGGTCCTCGCCGATGGCCAGCAGGTAGCGGTCCTGCACGTCGGCATCGGCCTCGCGCTCGACCGAGCCGAGGGTGGTGCCAACGGCCAGGCTGTCGGCCGAGGCCGCCGGGCGCTTCGCCGGCAGCGGCACCAGTGGTGGCATCGGGTCGGCTGCGCCCGGCGGCGCCAGCCATGCCGACCCCGCCACGCACGCGGCGCCGTCCGCGTCGCGCAAGGTGACGACCCCGCCGACGCAGGCGGCCACGACGGCCGTGCCGTCATAGACGGGCGAGGCGAAGCGCACGTCGATGAAGCCGCCACCCAGCCAAGCTTGCCCCTGATCCTCGACGACGGCCGGGACGAGGTAGGCGAACAGCGTCACGCCCGGCACCAGCCCACCACGGAAACCGAGGCGTCGGGCGACCTCGTCGTCGTGGATGCGGTTGTCGGACTGTGTGGCCCAGTTGCGGGCCACCACCCTGCGCGTCCCCATCACCTGACCGTAGAGCACGACGGGAAATGGCGGGCCGCTCGATCGACGGCCGCTCTACGGTGCGCGCCATGACCATCGACGTCCGCACCGTCACCGAGGAGGACTTCGCGCCGTGGGTGGATGCCGTCGCCACCGGGTTCCTCATGCAGCCTGCGGAGGGCGACGCCGAGATCCGTCGAGCGGCTGTCGAGATCGATCGGGTCTGGGCCGCCTTCGACGGTGACCGCGTGGTGGGCACGTTACGGTCGTGGGCCAGCGAGCTCACCGTGCCCGGTGGAGCCTTCGTGTCTGCGGCTGCGCTGACGAACGTCACCGTGCAGGCCACGCACCGGCGACAGGGACTCCTCACGAGGATGATGGAGCCGGACCTCCGCGATGCCGCCGATCGGGGCGAGGTGGTCGGGATGCTGATCGCCGCCGAGTGGCCGATCTACGGCCGCTACGGCTACGGCCCCGCCGCCGAGTCCGCCATGCTGACCATCGACGCCGCCAGTGCCCGATTCGCCGGCGAATCGCCGCCGGGGTCGGTGGCCCTGGCCGACCTGGCCGAGGTTCGCAAGGTGGGGCCGACGCTGTACGAGCGGTTCCGACCCCAGCAGCCAGGCTCCATCACGCGGCCCGAGCGATGGTGGGATCGCAGCTGCCGGGTGGTGGTGGCCCCGAGCGACGAGCCGTTCAAGGGGTTCGTCGTGGTCAGCCGGGACGAGACCGGTGAGCCCGACGGGTACGTCATCTACACCGTGGACAGCCAGTGGGAGCACAACCGGCCGGCCTCGGTGCTGACGGTCGAGTCGCTGGTCAGTGCCACGCCGGCGGCCTACGAACGGCTGTGGCGCTACTGCTGCAGCCTCGACTGGGTGGCCACCGTGAAGGCCGAGGACCGCAGCACGGCCGAGCTCCTGCCGTGGCTGCTCACCAACCCACGCGTCGTGGCACCGTCCCGGCGCACGGACTTCCAGTGGGTCCGGCCCTTCGACGTGGCCGCGCTGCTCTCGGCTCGCACCTATCTCGCCCCGGGCCGAGTCGTGCTCGACGTGATCGACCCGCAGGGCTACGCCACGGGACGCTTCGTCGTGGAGGGCGGCCCTGATGGCGCCACGTGCGCCCCGACGTCCGAGCCCGCCGGGCTCACGGTCCCGGCCGGGACGCTCGGCGCGATGGCACTCGGCGGTCACTCGCTGCACCAGCTGGCCGCCGCCCGCTTCCTCGACGTCCACGACCACCGCGCACTCGCCACCGCGGAAGCCATGTTCCGGGGCGCGGTGACGCCGTGGTGCAGCACCTGGTTCTGAGCGGCGGCATACTGCATCCATGGCGATGACCCCCGAACAGCGTCAGCGCTGGGATCTGCAGGTCGCCGCGCTGCGATCCGAGGAGTCCTTCGATCGCGGCACCGAGGAACAACGCAAGGCCATGCTCGATGCCGCCAACCGGTGGCGTCACGAGCACGGCATCGCCCCGTTGAAGGACGAGTTCGAGGACGCCGACGAGTTGGGGTTCCATGAGCGAGCGCTTGCCCTCGGACTACGTCGACCACTTCGCTGAGCGCCTGCGCTCGATCGGTGGTGCGCCCGTCGTCGTAGGGGCGCTGGCCGCCATCCGGTACCGCGATCGCCCCCGTTTCACCACCGACGCCGACATCCTCGTTGCCCCTCTCGACGGCATCAGCGAGCTCTTCGCCGCCGATGGCTACACCGTCCGAACCAGGGTCCAACCAGGGGAGTCCGTTCCCTACATCTACTTCGTTCGGGGCAACGGACAGGCCGTCGACGTGATCGTGGCCGAGACGCCGTACCAGGACGAGGCGATCCGTCGGGCGATCAACGGCTACCTGACCGTGGAGGACGTGATCGTGCACAAGCTCCTGGCGTGGCGGCCCCGCGACCAGGACGACATCCGATCGATCCGCATCGCGGGCCACGACCTCGACGTGGCGTACGTCGACCGCTGGGCGGCGGAGTGGGAGGTCACCGATCGGTGGGCTGAGGCCCAGGCCTGGCCGCTCTGAGCTTCGACCCGCGACATCACGCCACCAGGTCGAGCAGCTCGTGCAGGCTGGCGATGCGGCGATGGGGAGCGTCCGGATGGTCGTCGTACGGGTCGAGGTGCAGCGGCACCAAGCCGGCCGCCTCCGCCCCGCGCACGTCGTTGCGCACCGAGTCGCCCACGTAGCCGACTCGGCCCGGGGCCAGGCCCAGGGCATCGAGGGCCGGGGTGAAGATGGCCGGGTCGGGCTTCATCACCCCTACCACCTCGGAATCGACCACCACGGCCACCGGTACTCCCGCCCCGCGACCGACCTGGCACACGCCCTGGGCCGCCAGCACCCCCTCGATCTGGCCCGAGGCGTTCGACACGACACCCAACGGGACGCCCCGCTGGTGGAGGTGGAACAGGGCGGCCACGGACGACGCCAGACTGGCGATCGCCGCTGCGTGCCTCAAGGAGAGGAACACCGCAAAGGCGTTCGAAGTTCTCGGGACGCCCGAAGCGAAGGAAGCCGGCAAGAAGCTGAAGATCACCTGGGACGAAGGCGTCTCGAAGGATGAATCGACGGCCCAGTACGACGCCAAGGCCGCCGAACTGGCCAAGGGCGCGCCGCAACAGAGCCTCTCCAAGCTCGGCGACGCAGCCGCTGCGCTCAAGGCCGCAGCAAAGACGGTGGAAGGCAGCTACACCTATCCCTTCCTCGTCCACGCGCCGATGGAGCCGA
>CAZTVJ010000285.1:0-1960 GCA_964616935.1 uncultured Acidimicrobiales bacterium
GCTCCTCGGGGCGACGTCGCCCAGCGAGGCCGACGTCGCGGCGAGGGCGGCAAGCCGGCGACACCTGTCGAGCCTTGCCCCCCCGGCCACCCTGGGATTGCCCGAGGCCGACCCGCCCCTGGGTGCGCTGCCGCCCGCCACGGCCACGTTGCTCACCACCGTCCAAGTGGTGCTGGACCTGCTCGCGACCCAGCCGCGGGCCCACGGTCTCGACGGCACCGGCGTCGGGACCACGCCGTACCGGGGCCGGGTGCGCCGGGCGATGGGCCCGGAGGAGGCCATCGAGGCCCTCCAACCGGGTGAGGTGCTCGTCGTGCCGTTCACCACCCCCGCCTACAACGTGGTGCTGCCGCTGGCTGGTGCCATCGTGACCGCCGAGGGTGGGCCGCTGTGCCACGCCGCTGTGCTCGCTCGCGAGCTCGGCATCGCTGCCGTCGTCGGTGCCGCCACCGCTCTCACCGACCTGCACGACGGCATGGAGGTCGAGGTCGATCCGATCGCGGGACGGGTGCGGGTGATGGCCAGGGATGCCGGGGTCGCCGCCAACGAGTAGACCCGCGCGGAACGTCTACCAGGCGGCGTCGAGGATGGCGCGCGCGTCCGCCTCGGTGACGGGCCGCGGGTTGGCTTGTACCGAGCGGTTGCCCTGTGACTGGCGCGCCACAGCCGCCAGGTCCTCCTCGGTCACCGCGGTGTCGCGCAGGCCCGCGGGTAGGCCAACACCGGCCCGCAGTCGCTCGACGGCGGCCGCAGGATCCGTGTCGTCACCGAGGGCGTGACCGATCTCGGCCATCTCGGCGGGTACCGCCTCGGCGTTGAAACGCATGGCCGACGGCAGGATCATGGCGTTGGCCAACCCGTGCGGGATGCCGGTGCGCCCTCCCAGCAGCTGCGCCAACCCATGGTGGACACCCATGGCTGCGTTCTGCAACGCCCGGCCGGCGAGGGCCGCGCCAGCCAGCAGCTCCGTGCGCGCCACGAGGTCGGCCGGGTCGTCGACGACCATCGGCAGGGCCCGCTGGATCCGCCAGGCACCCGCCAGCGCGGCCGCTTCGGCCTCGGGTGAGCGGTTGACCGCGTAGGCCGCCTCCACGCAGTGCGCCAGCGCGTTCAACGCGGTCTCGGCCGAGACGCGAGCCGGCGTGGACAGCGTCAGCTCCGGGTCGTACACCACGGCAACCGGCGCCGACGTGGGGCCTCCTCCCCCACCCTTGGTACGGGTGCGCTCATCGGTCATCCCGAAGAACATCGTGACCTCGGCCCCCGAGTAGGTGGTGGGGATGGCGACATGCGGCAGAGCAGGGCGGTCGAGATAGGTGGTGCCCGGTGTCCCGGCCTCCTGCTCGGTGAAGAACACGATGGCCTTGCCGAGGTCCATCGCCGAGCCCCCGCCGAAGCTCACGATCCCGTCGACGCCGTCTCGTCGGGCCTGGAGCAGCGCCGCCTGCACGACGTCGGTGGGAAGGTGGCTGCGGACGCCGTCGAACGTGGATGCCAGGCTGCGCCCGAGGGTGGCGACCACCTGCTGACCGTCGGGTGACGCAAGGCGGCCGGCCGTGGTGACGAGCAGGACCCGTCGGGCGGCGACCTCCTTCAGGATCTCCGGCAGGCGGGCGACGGCGCCCGCACCGAAGTGCAAGCGCTGCGCATAGCCGGTGTGGACCCAGGTCGACGGCGTCATGGCAGCAGTCTGGCCGACCCCCACACCAACTGCGGGCGAACGCCCACACCACATGTGGGTACTCGCCCGCAGAAGGATTGGTCGGGCTGTCGGGCTGGTCGGGCTGGTCGGGCTGGTCGGAACGGGTCGGGCTGGTCGGAACGGGTCGGGCTGGTCGGGCTGGTCGGGCTGGTCGGGCTGGTCGGGCCGGTCAGCGGATGAGCGTGTCGGCTTCGCCACCGCCCTCGACGAGGGTGAACCGGCCGTTGGCGTTGTCGATGATCGTGCGGCTGCAGTTGT
>CAZTVJ010000286.1:0-2485 GCA_964616935.1 uncultured Acidimicrobiales bacterium
GGCGGTGGCGGCGCCGGCGATTCGTTGGTGTTCAACCGGACGCGGACGTCGACCTGTGGCGAGTGGTAGCCCTCCAGCGCCTTGAGGTCGTCACGGACCGCGACCCTCGATCGGTTTCCCGTCATCGACCCACCCGGCGCCGCGCGCTCTCGGCGTGCGCCGCCAGCCCCTCGGCCTCCGCCAGCGTGGCCAGCGGCCCGGCGAGCGCACCCATCGCGGTCTCGTCCGCGGTGACGACGTGCACGTGCTTGGTGAAGTCGCTGACGGTGAGTGCGCTCCCGAACCGGGCCGAGCCGAAGGTGGGAAGGACGTGCGAGGGGCCGGCCAAGTAGTCGCCGAGCGACGCCGGTGTCCAGGGGCCGAGGAACACGGCACCGGCGTTGCGCACCATCGGGACCAGCTGCTCGGGGTCCTCGGTCATGAGCTGGAGGTGCTCGGGGGCAATGGCGTTGGCCACGTCGAGCGCCTGGCGCGGGCCGTCGACGAGCACGGCGTAGCCCCCGTTCGCGAGCGTGGCTTCGATGTCGCCACGACGGGGTGAGTCGGCGACGTAGGCGGTGATGGCGTCGGTGATCTCCTTGGCCGCCACCTCGTCCCACGTGATGAGCCACGCCAGCCCGTCGGGGCCGTGCTCCGCCTGCACGACGATGTCGATGGCGGCCAGGTCCGCGGGCGCGCTGCGGTCGGCGACCACGACCACCTCGCTCGGCCCCGCGAAGGCGGACGGCACACCGACGCAGCCCTCTCCCGCCACCAGCCGCTTGGCCAAGGCCACGTAGACGTTGCCGGGTCCGACGATGACGTCAACGGCCTTGACGGACTCGGTGCCATAGGCCAGAGCCCCGATGGCCTGCGCCCCGCCGATGGCATAGACCTCGTCCACGCCGGCGAGCGCAGCGGCGGCGAGTGTGGCCGTGGGCGGGAGGCCGGTGGCCCGATCGGGCGGGGCGACGAGCACGACGTCGGGCACGCCCGCCACCTTGGCGGGGACCGCTGTCATGAGCACCGTGGATGGGTAGACCGCCCGCCCCCCGGGCACGTAGCAGCCGGCCCGGGCCACCGGTAGCTCGATCGAGCGGACACGAACACCGTTGCGGACGTGATCCACCATCGGATGCACCTGTGTGCGGTGGTAGGCACCGATCGACGCCGCCGCCAGCTCGAGCGCGGCGCGCAGGTCGGCCGGGATCTGGTGCAGGGCCGCCCTCACATCGGCCGGGGGCACGCGGAGCATGTCGAGCGTCACCCCGTCGAAGCGAGCCGTCAGCTCACGGACGGCGTCGTCGCCTCGCCGGCGAACGTCGGCCAGGATGGCCGTGACCGCGGCGAGTGGTTCGTCGCCCCCACCATCGGGGCGCGGCAGCACGGTCGAGAGATCCCCGTCGAAGCCGCGCAGGTCCAGCCGAGAGAGCATGCAACTGCGGAGGCTACCGGGCACCCCTGCAACGGCCGCCCCCAATGAGGCCGGCGCGGTGCCACGGCTCGCCTGGCACACTCGGTGCTCATGGCCAGTGCCGAGCTCTCGTCCATCCACAGCGCCCTCGGCGACCTCCAGGAGCGCCTCACCGCCATCGCCGGCCGCTACGAGGGCACCGACCACGAGGACGTCCTCGGCGCGCTCTACGAAGCCGAACGGACACTGCGAGCCACCCGACGCCAGGTCGAGCGCGCCCAAGAGCTGTGCTGACGGCTCGGCATGGGCGTCAGCAGCGGAAACGGGCCGAAAAATGGCGACGGCCCCGGGCGAGGGGGCCGTCGCTCCTGCGACACCAGGCGGCGGATCCCGGTATCGCCCACAAACCAGGTGGCGGGTACCTGGTTGGTGACGTCATCCTACTCAGCCACTGCCCGCGCGCAACCGATGGTCAGCGACGCATCCCGGCCACCGGGAGCTGCACCGATGGGCAGATGTCGGCGAGGACGCAGTCGCCACATGCCGGCTTGCGGGCGAAGCACACCCGCCGCCCGTGGAAGATGAGCCGCAGGCTGAGGTCACCGCGCTGCGTGGCCGGCACCATGGCGTTCAGCTCCCGCTCGATCTTGACGGGGTCGCTCTGCGTGGTGAGGCCGAGCCGGTTCGACAGCCGGATGACATGGGTGTCGACAGGCAGACCGGGAAGGCGAAACGCCACGCTGCGGACGACGTTGGCCGTCTTGCGCCCCACACCAGGCAAGGTGACCAGCTCCTCGAGGCTGGTGGGCACCTCTCCACCGAAGCGGTCCACCAAGGCTTGCGCCATGCCTGTGATGCTGCGGGTCTTGGCCTGATAGAAGCCCGTCGAGCGGATGATCTCCTCCACGGCACGGGGATCGGACGCGGCCAGTGCCGCGGCGTCCGGATAGGCGGCGAAGAGGGCGGGCGTCACCATGTTCACCCGGACGTCGGTGGTCTGGGCCGACAGGATCGTGGCGGTGAGCAGCTCGAAGGCGTTGGCGTGCTGCAGCTCGCAGAGCGCGTCGGGATACTCCGCCGCCAGCCGCTCGG
>CAZTVJ010000287.1:0-7854 GCA_964616935.1 uncultured Acidimicrobiales bacterium
GCGGCCACGGAGGTGCAGCACCGCGTGGACGCCACGGCCGATCCACGTGCCGACCAGGTAGCCGATGGCGGCACAGATCGCGCTGACGGCCGCCTGCATGGTCCAGGCGCGCGGCAGCAGCGTCGGGGTGAGGGAGAGCAACCAGAACAGCAGCGCGCCAGCCAATCCACCGAACGTCGGACGGAAGAAGATGGCGCGCCGCAGCCGGTGCTGACGAGCGGGGGGAGCAGCCGGTGGCGCGTCGGACGTGGCACCGGGCGGCGGGAGGTCGGCGGCGACGGACGACGGATCGGGCGGGCCGAGGTCGGTGACCGTCATGGGGTGCCCAGCTCCAGCCAGCGATCGAGCACAGCGGCGTCGCCGAACACCTGGAGGCCTTCGGCACGCACCGGTACCCGCTGCCACAACACGAGGAGCAGCTGTGCTGCCGGCCCCCGCAGCGCGACGTCACCCTTGGCGTGACCGACGTCGACCCGCAGGACGCCGTCGTCGGTGTGCACCGTCCACTCGCCATCGGCGTCGGTGGCGTGGAGGTGCACGGAGCCGCCCGTGTCGATGCCGTCCCGCCGACCGACCAGGTACGGCGCCACGACGGTGAGGTACTCGTCGATGCCATCGACCGCGAGCGCTGCGTCGATGGCGGTGGGCTCGCCGATGGCGGTGCGGGCGTCCCAGAGGTGGACGGTGGACTCGTGGGCCTGGCGCCGGGGCCAGAACCCGGCGACTGCGTTCGCGCCGGTGAAGTTCCAGGCTGGTGCGTCGGGTGCGATGCCCTGGATGGTGGCGACCAGCTCGTCGGCCGATGCGGCGAACCACTCGACGACGTCCTGCCCTTCGCCCACCTGTGCGCGGGCGCCGGGGGGTTCGCCGGCCGCGATCACGGCGGCGGCCGACCACCGGAACACCTTGCCGAGGTGGACCAGGAGCTGCCCGAGGTCCCAGCCCGGGCACGACGGGACGGCCGTGTCCAACGGATGCCCGCGCGCCACGGCCACCATGCCCGCGGCGTTGGCGCCGATGACCCCCGGATAGTCGATCACCATGGCTCGACGGTAGCGTGAACGCCATGAGCCAGACGGGGACGGAGACCCAGCCGGGGATGCAGACCCAGCCCGGTGTGGAGCCGGCCGCAGAGGGCGCAAAAGGCATGGCCGCCGGCGCGCCGGTCGTCGACGACATGGTGCTCACCGTCACCCAGGCAGCGCTCTCGAAGCTGCTCGAGCTGCGTGACGAGGAGCCTGAAGGCGACCGCCTGGGCGTCCGCGTCGAGATCCTGTCCGACGAGGGCCAGGACTTCACCTACGACCTGGCCTTCCAGATCATCACGAAGGCCGACATCACCGACCTCGTGCGCAACCATGGCGGTCTGCGGGTCATCGTGCCGGCCAAGGATGCTGTCCACCTGGAAGGTGCCACCCTCGACTACGAGGCGGACGGCTTGGTGCTCCGAAACCCCAACCGGCCCAAGCCCCTGCTGCTCGGCGCGCTCATCCTCGACGACGACACGGCGCTGCAGGTGCGCGCCGTCATCGACAACGACATCAATCCTGCCCTCGACGCCCACGGCGGGTTCGTCACGCTGCTCGGCCACGACGGCGAGGGTCGGGCGTACCTCACCATGGGTGGGGGCTGCCACGGCTGCTCGATGAGCCGCATGACGATGCTGCAGGGCGTCCAGGCGGGCATCAAGGAGGCCGTGCCGGCCATCGAGAAGGTCGTCGACGCCACGGACCACGCAACCGGGGAGAACCCCTTCTACTCCTGAGGTCCTGCGGCCAGTGAGCGTTCCAGCGCCTGGGCCACGGCTACCACGACGTGGTCTTCCCAGCGCCGGCCGACCACCTGAAGCGCGATAGGTAGGCCTTCCGCGGAGGACCCCCACGGCAGGCTCAGCGCCGGCCAGCCCGTGAGGCTCCACGCCAACGTCCAGCGGTAGTCGTGCTCGTCCAGCGGGCGGGCGAGGGGGGCGGGTCCGTCGGCGGACGGCGTGAGCAGCACGTCGAACTCCTGCGCCGCAACGAGCATCCGCCGCCGGTACCGATCCCAGTCCCACAGCAGCCGGTCGTTGTCCCTGCCGCTCAGCTGCTCGCGGGTCCAGTACCGCCTCGTGATGTCGGCGGCCTCGTCGTGATGCGACGCCGGCGGTCCGCCCGCCTCGATCGCGCCGAGCGCGAGCAGGTGCTGCTTCGCCGCTTCGAGCTGGGTGGTCTCGCACGCCACGCGCAGGCCAGCCAGGCGGACGGTCGACGGATCCCCCAGCTCCACCGGGGCCGCGCCGGCATCGAGGCCGTCAGGCCCGGCGATGACCAGCATGCCGAGCCACGCGTCGGCGACCGATCGGGTGATCGGGCCGATCACGGTGCGACCGTCGTGCAACGAGCCGATGCGGGGGTAGTGACCGGTCGCGGGCACGCGGCCGAAGGTCGGCTTCATGCCCACGACGCCGCACCAGGCGGCCGGTAGGCGGATCGAGCCTCCCGAATCGCTGCCCAGGCCGAGGGGCGAACCGCCCGCGGCCACCAGCGCGGCCTCCCCGCTGGACGAGCCGCCGGGGGAGCGCGCCGGATCGAGCGGGTGCCGGCACGGGCCGAAGAGCGGGTGGGCGACACCGACGTTCGTCTTGGCCACGAGCACTGCGCCCGCGGCGCGCAGCCGGGCGACCGCCGTGGCGTCCGCCGGCGGCTGGCGTGTCCGGTCGGCCCCTTCTCCGGCACACGGCAGGCCCGCAGCATCGATCCAGTCCTTGACGGTGAACGGCACGCCGTGGAGCGGACCGACCGGTCCCGCACGCAAGAAGAGGTCGTCCAGTCGCCTGGCCTGGGCTCGTGCGGCCGCGTCGTCGCGGGCGACGACGGCGTTCAGGTGGTCGAGCGCGTCGATCGCCGCCAGGTGCGCGTCGAGCACCTCCGTCGCGCTCGTCTCGCCAGAGCGCACCAGCTCGCCGAGGTGTGTCGCCGTCAGGCGCGTCAGCTCGTTCATCCGACGCGACTTGAGCACACGGTGACCGCGTGCGTCGTGTGAGATCTCGTCGGCGGTGCTCAGACCTCGATGACGGTGTGGGTGTCGCCGTAGCCGTTCGGCTCGAAGAACTCGCCGTCGGGGTCGTCGAAGAAGCGCCCGTCGCTCGCCAGGTAGCGGAAGCGGGCGTGCGCGCCTCTCGGCAGCTCCACCTTCACCGAACGCGTGCCGTTGGAGCGCCTCTTCATGGGGTGCGCGTAGGGGTTCCAGCCGTTGAAGTCGGCGACGACCGAGACGGGGGCGCCATCGTCTTCGATGGCGAAGGTGACGGCGATGCACTCGGCGGCGCTCGTTTGCTTGCGGATCATGCCCTTGATGTTGACGAAGGACGGCCCAGAAGTGGCGGACCTCCGGTATCGGGCCGATGAAGACCTCCTGACGTGTGGGATGAGGAGCGGGCCGGGCGGGGCCGGTACGCTCGCCGCCATCGACCACGAGTCTCAGGGGAGCCCATGAGGGGGATCGTCAGCTACGGCGTCTACGTCCCGTACTGGCGGCTGCAGCGCAGCGCCATCACATCCACGCTGGGCAGTGGGGGCGGGCGCGGTGCGCGATCGGTGGCGTCCTACGACGAGGACACCACGTCCCTCGGTGTCGAGGCGGCCCGGGTCGCGCTGCGCAACGCGCCCGACGGCGTCGATGTCGGTCTGCTGGCCTTCGCCACCACCGAGCCCGCCTACGCGGACAAGACCAACGCCACCGCCGTCCATGCTGCGCTCGGTTTGGCGACGTCCGTCCCGGCCTTCGACGTCGTCGGTGCGGTCCGCAGTGGCGTCGCCGCCGTCTGGATGGCCCAGGCGGCGGGTGGGCTGGCCGTGCTGTCCGACGTCCGGACGGGCCTGCCGGGGGGAGGCGATGAGGCCAATGGCGGCGACGCTGCCGTTGCCCTGCTCCTCGGTGACGGCGACGATGTGATCGCCGAACCGATCGGTGGGGCCAGCGCTACCGGCGAGTTCCTCGACCGTTGGCGTACGCCCGGCGACCCGACATCGCGGCAGTGGGAGGAGCGCTTCTCCGAGCACGCCTACGTGCCGCTCGCGGAGCAGGCCATCAACGACGCGCTGAAGTCCGCCGGCATCACCGCCGCGGAGCTCGACCACGTGATCGTGGCCGGCCTGCCCGCTCGGGCCGTCAAGGCCGTCGCCAAGGCCATCGGTGCCCGGCCCGAGGCCTACGCCGACGATCTCACGGGCGAGATCGGCAACGCCGGCATCGCGCAGGCCATGCTGGTGCTGGCCGACGTCCTCGACCGGGCGGCAGCGGGCCAGACGATCGCGGTGGTGCAGCTGGCCGACGGCGCCGACGTGTGGCTCCTGCGAACCACCGCCGCCATCGAGCGGCGCCGGGTCGTGCCCTCGGTCCGCCAGCAGGTGGCGGCCACGCGCGACGACTTGACCTACGCCTCGTTCCTCACGTGGAAGGGCTTCCTGCGCCGCGAGCCGCCCCGTCGCCCCGAGCCCGACCGTCCCGCTGCACCACCCAGCCTGCGCAGCACGTCCTGGAAGTACGGCTTCGTCGGCTCGCGGGACGAGGGCGGCTTCATCCACCTGCCACCCGCACGGGTCAGCATGGACAGTGGCGCCATCGACCAGATGACCGAGGTGCGGATGGCCGATGTCCCCGCCACCATCGCCACCTACACGGTCGATCGCCTGGCGTACTCACTCAGCCCGCCGGTGGTGGCCGCGGTGATCGACTTCGACGGTGGCGGCCGCTTCCAGTGCGAGCTGACCGACGTCGACCCCGCCGCCGTGAAGATCGGCGACCGCGTCGAGATGACCTTCCGCCGGCTCTACACCGCCGACGGCGTCCACGACTACTTCTGGAAAGCAAGGCCGATCCGCAAGAGCGCAGAAGAGGAGAGCTGAACCATGGCATCGCACGGCATCCGCGACCAGGTGGCCATCATCGGCATGGGCTGCACGCCCTTCGGCGAGCACTGGGACAAGTCCACCGACGACCTGCTCATCGAGTCGTCGTCGGCCGCCCTCGCCTCCGCCGGGGTGGTGCTGGACGACGTCGATGCGTTCTGGCTCGGCACCATGGGCTCGGGGCTGTCCGGCCTCACCCTCAGCCGCCCCTTGAAGATCGACTACAAGCCAGTGACCCACGTCGAGAACTACTGCGCCACCGGTTCGGAGGCCTTCCGCAACGCCTGCTACGGCGTGGCCTCGGGCGCGTACGACGTCGTGATGGCCATCGGCGTCGAGAAGCTGAAGGACTCGGGCTACTCGGGCCTCGTGGGCAGTGCACCGGCCCACGACGGCACGGCCGCCTCGGTCACCGCGCCTGCGTCGTTCAGCCTCCTGGCGCCGGCCTACGCCCACAAGTACGGGGTCGACGAGGACGAGATGAAGGACGTCCTCACGCGGATCGCGTGGAAGAACCACAAGAACGGCGCCCTGAACCCCCGGGCCCAGTTCCGCAAGGAGGTGGCGAAGGACACGATCTCGTGCTCACCGCTCGTGGCGGGGCCGCTCGGCATCTTCGACTGCTCCGGCGTCAGCGACGGCTCGGCCGCGGCCATCATCGTGCGCGCCGACGAAGCCGAGCGGTACTGCCCCAACCCGCTGTTCGTGAAGGCGCTGGCGTTCGTCGCCGGACCGGCCGCCGGCCCGATCGACCCGACCTACGACTACACGAGCTTCCTCGAAGTGGTGCGCTCGGCCGAGGACGCGTATGCGCAGGCGGGCATCACCAACCCCAGGGCAGAGCTGGCCATGGCCGAGGTGCACGACTGCTTCACGCCCACCGAGCTCGTGCTCATGGAGGATCTCGGGTTCGCCGAGCGGGGGATGGCGTGGAAGGAGGTGCTGGCCGGCACCTTCGATCTCGATGGTGAGCTGCCCGTCAACCCCGACGGCGGGCTGAAGTCCTTCGGCCATCCCATCGGGGCGTCCGGTCTGCGGATGCTCTTCGAGGCGTGGCTGCAGCTGCGGGGCGAGGCGCCCGAGGCTCGCCAGATCGCCAGCGTCGCCGCCGGCAAGACCAAGGCGCTCACCCACAACCTCGGCGGAGCACCCGGTGCCTGTGTCAGCTTCGTGTCGGTGGTCGGTACCGAGCGTGGCTGACAGCGTCAAGGTCGTCGACAGCGGGCGGCTCTACAAGGGCGTCCGCGAGCGCGTCACGGCCATGGTTGCCGGGCTCACGCCGGAGCAGCAGCGAACGCCGGTCCCAGCCTGTCCCGGGTGGACCGTGCACGACGTGGTCGCCCACTTGGCGGGCATCGTCGACGACGCGCTCAACGGTCGCATGGAGGGAGCCCCCGGCGAGGCCTGGACGGCTCGACAGGTCGAGGCCGGTCAGGGTCGCAGCACGGCGGAGCTGCTCGCGCAGTGGTCCGAGCAGGGTGCGGCGTTCGAGAAGCTGCCCTTGCCCTTCCAGGCCATCGCCGATGTGGCCACCCACGAGCAGGACATCCGCGGGGCGATCGGGCAGCCAGGTGCACGGGACAACGACGCCATCGACTTCGTCACGCCCATCTTCCTCGACGGGTTGGCGGAGGCCTACCAGGCGCAGGGACTCGGGCCGGTCACGATCAGCACCGACCGTGACGCCGTGATGGTCGGTGCCGCCAACGAGGGGCCTGCGGCCAGCCTTCGCACCACCCGCTTCGAGCTGTTTCGCGCGCGGCTCGGGCGGCGCAGCCGCGACCAGGTGCTGGCGATGGGCTGGACGGGAGATCCGACCCCTTACCTCGGGCACTTCTTCGCCTTCGGTCCCGCGGAGCACGACCTCGTCGAGTGAGCAGGCCGAGTGATGACGAACGCTGACGACTGAGCGGCACGAGGCGGCTGGTACCTTCCCGGGCGCATGCGTAGGTACCGCCCGGCGATCAGCGTGTTCCTCTTCGTCCTGGTCGGCATGCTCGTGCCCGTCAGCGCTCTGTCGATCTGGGCCACCAACACCGTCTACGACAGCGAGACGTTCAGCCAGCGGGCCGTCGAGGTGCTCGACTCGTCGGCGGCCCGAAAGCAGCTGGCCAAGACGATCACCGAGGAGCTGGTCAAGGCCGGGAACCAACAGGCGATCAACTTCCGCCCGGCCGTCCAGTTCGGCGTCGAGGTCGTCACCGACACCGACACGTTCCGGGCCATCTTCCGCAACGCGGTCAAGCGGGTCCATCAGGCCATCCTCGAGAACCGGACCAGCGACACCGGGCTCGACCTGTCCGAGTCCCTGAGCCTCATCACTGCGACGGTGCAGCTGCGCACCGACACCGGCCCGGGGAGCACGACGGGCAAGAGCGGTCTGGGCAACACGTTGGAGAGCGTCACCAAGCGCCTCGCCGACCTGCGCATCTGGGAGCTCGAGGAGATCATCTCGTCCATCGCCGTGATCTCCGGCCTGCTCGTGATCGTGCTGTCCATCGCCGGCATCGCGATCGCGCTCGACCGGCGACAGGCGGTGGTGCGGCTCGGCTTGGCGCTCATCCTCGGAAGCGTCGTGCTGCTCTTCGTGCGCTTCATGGCCACGTTGATCGTCGTGCGGGAGATCAGCGACGCCGACCTCCAGTCCGCGGTGGGCGCCGCCCTCCAGCGCACCACCGACGACCTGAAGGTCCTCGGGTTGTGGCTCCTCGGCTACGGCGTCGTGGTGGCGGCTGCCGCCAGCAAGATCCGCCTCACGCCCGGCGCGGTGGCCGAGCGGCTGCGCGCGTGGGCCGGTCGGCGCCGCGCGACGAAGTGGGGCACGGTCTTCCTCGCTGCGCTGCTCATCCTCGGTGGCCTGGTCGTCACCGTGAACCCGTGGTTCTGGGTCCTGATCGCGGCCTACCTCGGCGGGCTCTGGCTCGTGTACTTCGGCGTGTGGGAGCTCGTCGCGCTGATCCGCACC
>CAZTVJ010000288.1:0-4888 GCA_964616935.1 uncultured Acidimicrobiales bacterium
CTCCTCGACCTGCTCGGCGAGAGCTGGGTCGGTCCTGAGTCGCTCGATCCGCGCCGCCAACCGCTCGTCGCCGCCCTGGCGGAGCTCGTGGTCGGGGTCGGCGACGAGGTCGGCGAGGAAGCGCTTGGCCCCGTTGAACACCTTGTCGAAGATCCGCTCGTCGATCGGTTCGGGCACCCACCAGGGTGACTCGGTGGACAGGCGGCTGCGCAGGACGGCGCGGTGCTCGTCGAGGTAGTCGCCGCTCGCGCGGAGCACGCTCTCCACCAGCGCGTGGTGGTGGCCCTCGTCCACGGTCACCTCCAACGCGCGGGCGAGCAGGGGAGCGGCCGGCGTGGCCCGCACGCGGGCCTCGACGGCTTGCTGGATGGCCGCAGAGGCTTCGCGGTCGTCGAGCACGTCGCCGATCCCGGCCAAGAAGGTGGCCATGGTCGCGCCCGCTCTGCGGGCGTTCGTCGGGTCGGCCAGCCACGCGCCGGCCTGGCGAGCCACGCCGGCGTCCCGCACGCGCTCGGCCAGTAGGTCCGGGGAGAGGAAGCTCTGCTGGACGAAGGCGCCGAGGCTACGGCCGATGCGGTCCTTGTTGGCCGGGATGATCGCCGTGTGCGGGATGGGTAGCCCGAGCGGGTGGCGGAACAGGGCCGTCACGGCGAACCAGTCCGCGAGCGCGCCCACCATGGCTGCTTCCGCCATGGCCCGGACGGGCGACAGCCAAGACGCATCGTCCTCGAACACGGTGGCCACCACGAACACGACGGCAGCCGCCACGAGCAATGCCGCCGCGAACACCTTCATGCGGCGCAGTCCACGACGGCGGTCCGCCTCGTCTGCGGTGCGGGGCGGAAGGCGTGGGGCCGAGCGAGGAGCAGGAAGCTCGGCGGGACGGCTCCCCGGCGCGGGTGGGGCGAGCAGGGTCACCCGGGCAAGGTAACCCGGCCATCACTCGGCCAGGAGGTCTCGGACCCGCTCCTTCGGTCGCCCGATGATGGCCACGTCGCCCTTCACCACGACGGGCCGTTGCAGCAGCTTCGGGTGCGCGACGAGCAGATCGATCACCGGGCCCGGCTCGGTGTAGTCGCCCGCGTCGAGACCGAGCTTGGAGAACGTGGCGTCCTTGCGGACGAGGTCAGCGACGGGATCCTCCAAGTGCTCGACGATCCACGTGAGCGTGGCCCGGTCGGGCGGCTGCTTCAGGTAGGGCACGGTCTCGACGTCGACACCCAGCTCCTCGGCGATGCGCACGGCATGGCCCGATGAGTTTCAGTGGGGGTTGTGGTAGATGGTCACATCAGCCATGGTTCCCATCCTGCCAGGCTCACCAGGCCATCTCCGAGCTGATGTTCGTGTTCCAGTTCCCGAGGACGAGGCCACCATCGGCCACCAGGGCCTGGCCGGTGACGTAGCGGGCCGCCGGTGAGCACAGGAACACGCTGAGGGCCGCCATCTCGTCGGGCGTGGCGAAGCGCAGGGCAGGGCAGTCGTGCAGGATGCTGCGCAGCGTGTCGTCCACGTCGCCCTCCATGTGGGCGATCTCCTCCTCCCGCCACCCCTCGGTGTCGATGGAGCCGGGGGCCAGCGCATTGCAGGTGATGTCCTTGTCGGCGAGGTAGACGGCCATGGTGCGGGTCAGGTTCACGACGCCTGCCCGAGCGGCACCGGAGTGGGCGAACGTCGGCGCGCCACGATCGAAGCACTGCACGTGGACGATGTTGACGATGGAGCCGTAGCCCGTCTCGATCAGGCGGGGAACCGCACGACTGCACACGTTCCAGGTGCCGTTCAGGTTCAGGTCGACCACGGCTCGCCAGCCGCGATCGCTGATGGCGCTCGGGCGCGCAGGAAACTGACCACCGGCGTTGTTCACCAGGAAGTGCACCGCTCCCAGCTCGGCCCAGGCCGTCTCGACCATGGTCTCCACCTGCTCCACGTCGCGGATGTCGGTGCGGACGGCGACGGCCCGGCGCCCGAGTGCCTGGATGTCGGCCTTGGTCGCCGCCAAGGTCTCCTCCGTTCGGGCCGCGATGGCGACATCAGCACCGAGGCGAGCGAAGGCCAACGCCGTGGCTCGGCCGATGCCTCGCCCGCCACCGGTGACGAGGGCCGCCCGACCGGCGAAGACATCGGGGGCGAAGGTGGCGACAGGATCGGCGGGGGTGGTGGCGCTCATGGCGCCGATCCTGGCAGGCACGGCGGCGCCATCGCCTCGTTAGCGTGGGCGGCTGTGGAGGACGTCGTGGGAGCTGCCGTCGACGATGGTCGGGTGCGCTGCTCGTGGGGCACCTCCACGCCGACGTACGTGCGCTACCACGACACCGAGTGGGGGTTCCCGGTCGTCGACGATCACCGGCTGTTCGAGAAGCTGTGCCTCGAGGGCTTCCAGTCGGGCCTGAGCTGGCTGACGATCTTGAACAAGCGTGAGCACTTCCGGGCGGCCTTCGCCGGGTTCGACTACGAGGTGGTGGCGGGCTTCTCCGACGCCGATGTGCAGCGGTTGCTCGGCGATGCGGGGATCGTCCGCCATCGCGGCAAGATCGAGGCCACCATCACCAACGCGCGCCAGGCGTGCGCGATGGCTGACGAGCTCGGCTCGCTGGCGGCCTACGTGTGGCACTTCGAGGCCGATCCGTCAGGTCGACCGCCGAGGATGACCCAGGACGTGCTCTCCAACCTGTCGACGTCGCCGGAATCCGTCGCCATGTCGAAGGACTTGAAGCGCCGCGGGTGGCGCTACGTCGGGCCGACGACCGTGTACGCGTTCATGCAGGCCATGGGCCTCGTCGACGACCATCTGGAGGACTGCTTCGTGCGTCCCGAGGTCGAGGCGGCGCGGGCCCGGTTGGTGCGCCCGCGCTGAACGATCGGCGGCTGGCCCGGCGTGCGGGCTACCTTGCCGGCGGCGCTCGCGCGACACCGAGCGCTGCATCGATCGAGGAGAGCGCATGGACGAGACGATGTTCACCTTCACGGCGGGCGACGGCACCCAGATCGCCGCCGTCCGTTGGTCACCGGAGGGGTCACCCAGGGCCATCGTCCAGCTCGCTCATGGCATGGGAGAGCACTCCCTGCGCTACCGCCGGCTCGCCGCCTCGCTGACCGACCACGGCTACGTCGTGTACGCCGACGACCATCGCGGCCACGGCCGCACTGCCGCCGGCCCGGACGACCTCGGCCACTTCGGGCCGGGGGGCTGGCAGGGTGTCGTGGACGACCTGGGGACCCTGGCCGCTCTGGCGCGTGAGGACCATCCCGGCCTCCCCCTCGTGCTGCTGGGCTGCAGCATGGGGTCGTTCGCGCTCCAGTGCTACGTCGTCGACCACAGCGGCGAGCTCGAAGGCGCCGTCCTCTCCGGCACCACCGCGCTCGACGTGATCGCGGGGGCGCTCGATCCCAGCCGGCCCGCTGACCTGACCGCATTCAACGCTCCCTTCGAGCCGGCCCGCACCCCGTACGACTGGCTGAGCCGCGATCCGGACGAGGTCGACGCCTACATCGCCGACCCGTTCTGCGGCTTCGGCGTGGATGGCGAGGCCCTGGGCGGGATGATCGGGTGGGCCGGTGACCTGGCCGACCCCGATCGGCTCGCCGCGATCGCCGACGACCTCCCCATCTACGTCCTGTCGGGCGACGCCGACCCGCTGGCTGGCGGCGGCGCGCTCGTCCAGATGGTGGTAGATCGGTACCGCGAGGCGGGGGTGGCCGACGTCGAGCTCCACCTGTACCCGGGCGCGCGCCACGAGGTGTTCAACGAGACCAATCGCGACGAGATCACCGACGAGCTGCTCGTGTGGCTCGACCGTGTCACGCTCAGGTGAGCGGGAGCGGTTGACCGACACGTCGACGCTGGCCGCTTCCCTCGTCGACCTCGATCGGTACCCGCTGCTGGCTCTCGATGGACCCGAGGCCAGCGCGGTCGTCGAGGCCGTGCTGGCCGGCAACGACTCCTCGCCCGGGCTCAAGCTGCACCGCTACGGACGCCTCCCATGAGTGCGGTGCGGCTGGGGGAGGGCTGCGCCGGTGAAGGAGCGCATGCCGCTCACGTCAACACCGTGCTCGGCGCGGCTGACGGTCCGGTCGGAGCGGCCTGGGCCACCGCGCTGGCGACCCCGACCGCCGGTCACGCGCCCTTCGTGGTCGTGCTGCGACCGGGGCTGCCCGTGCGGCCGTTCACGCTCTTCGTGAACAACGCCACCATCACCGACGATGCCCACGCACGGCTCACGTGGGGTGCGGCGCAGGCCGGCGTCGCTGCTGGGGTGGCCCGTGCGGTGGCGGAGGGGATCGTCGGCGCCAGCGCCGCCGTGGACGACGTGCTGATCGCCGCGGTGTGGGTGGACCCGGCGGCCACCGACGCCGACGCGGTGTTCGCGGCGAACCAGGAGGCGACGTTGGCGGCATTGCGCATGGCCAGCGACGGCCGCCCGACGCTCGATGAGGTCGTTGCCGAGAGGTCCAGCCCCTGGAACCCGTTCTTCCGGCCGCCATCTGGGCGCTGAGCGACCTCGCTGCTACGTTCGCCAGCGCCGTCTTCGTCCGGGGGTAGCGACGTGCCGATCCCACAGACCCACCACGGGATGAGCGTGGCCGACCTCGCTACGACGAGGGCGGTCCTGCGTTCGATCGGCTTCTCCGGCACCCAACCCGGAGCGCCCGAACCTCTCGTGTTCTGCGACGTCGAGGGCGATGACGTCGGCCAGCAGACCGCTGCGTGCCTCGGTCCTCGCTACGAGACGCACTTCGTCGAGAACCCCGTCACCGGCCAGCAGATCGACCTCATCCAGATCGAGCCTTCCGCGCTCCTGCCTCGACCGAGCGACGGTCCCGCGCAGGGCGACCTGCTCATCGGCCTCGCGGTCGACGATCCGGACCGTGCGCTGGCGGCCATGGCCTC
>CAZTVJ010000289.1:0-3285 GCA_964616935.1 uncultured Acidimicrobiales bacterium
GCACGTAGCGGTTGCGGTACCACTCGGCCTGGCCGTTCCGCAGCCGGATGCCGTGCACCATGCCGAACCCGGTGAACCAGTGGTACGTGGCCGGATCGGCGTCCACCGGGTTCGGGCCGTTGCGGAGGTAGCGACCGTCCAGCTCGGCCGGGATGGTGCCGGTCACCCTGAGCTGGTGGTCGGTCCGCTCTTCGCTGACCGGCCCGTAGTTGCCGGTCAGCCAGCGGTTGGTCAGCGGCTCGGTCGTCGTCATCGAAGCTCCTCCAGGAGTATCATCCGTTTCGGAGCATCATGCACCGCGGGTCGCTGACCGTCAAGGGTCGCATCCGTCACACGACCAAACGGCAACCGCGGGCGAACACCCACATCAGATGTGGGCAACCGCCCGCAGATGGCTGGAGGAGGACGCGCGCGCGGTCGAGCCTCGTGTCAGGCGAGCTTGGCGAGCGCGTCCGCGAGATCGGCCACTGCCCAGCGGTCGTCGCGCTCCACGCCCTCACCGAACTCCCAGGAGCGGAACAGCTTCACCTCGCCACCCTGCACGAAGAACGTCTCGCCGTTGAAGGCACAGGCGGTCGAGGCCAGGTACGCGACCAGGGGCGAGATGTTGGCCGGGTCCCAGACGTCGAAGCGGCCCGGGTCGTCGGGCGGCTTCACGATCTCGCCGAGGCCAGGCGTCGCTTCGGTGAGGCGGGTGCGGGCGGCCGGGGCGATGCAGTTGCTGCGCACGCCGTAGCGGGTCAGCTCCTTCGCGCAGATCTGGCTGAAGGTGGCGATGCCCGACTTGGCGGCGCCGTAGTTCGTCTGCCCGGGGTTGGAGAACAGGCCCGACGTCGACGAGGTGTGCACGACGTTGCGGGGCTTCTCGATGCCTGCCTTGGTCTGCTCTCGCCAGTAGGCCGCCGCCCACCGGGTGGGAACGAAATGGCCCTTGAGATGCACCGCGATGACCGCGTCCCACTCCTCCTCGGTCATGTTCACGAGCACCCGATCACGCAGGATGCCGGCGTTGTTCACGAGGATGTCGAGGTCGCCGAAGGCTTCGATGGCAGCATTGACGAGGCGCTGCCCGCCCTCCCAGTCGGCGACGTTGTCGGCGTTGGCGACGGCCTCACCACCCATCGCCTGGATCTCGGCGACCACCTGCTGGGCCGGCGTGAGATCGCCACCGCTGCCGTCGGCGGAGCCGCCCAGGTCGTTCACGACGACCTTGGCCCCTTCCTCGGCGAACAGCAGGGCATGCTCGCGCCCGATCCCTCTCCCGGCACCGGTGATGATGGCGACGCGACCGTCGAGCGCACCCATGGGAACCCCCCTCGTGATGGCGTGGTCGCGGCACGCTACTGGCCCGCCCACCCGAGCCCAAGCCCGGTCCTCGCTACACCATGACGATGTCGACCGCGGTGCCCCGCTTCACCACGGCCGTCGGGCCGGGGTTGGTCGCCTGGACCTTGCCGTCGATCGGCCCGTTGATGGTGCCCTGGGCCAACCCGCCTTGGGTCAGCGTCGCCACCGCCGTCTGCAGGTCCATGCCGATGACGTTCGCCACGGTGACGACGTCCGGGCCCTTGGAGGCGGCCAGGATCACCTGGGCACCCCTCGGGATCTCCGTACCTGCCACCGGGTCGACCGCAGCCACGAGACCGGGGGCGACCGCATCGCTGAAGATGTCGGGGGCACGGCTCATGACCAGGCCCAGCTGCGCGATCTGGGCGACGGCCTGGTCGAACGGTACGCCGACGAGCTTCGGCACGACCCGGGGCTGCGGCCCGGCCGAGACGACGAGATCGACCGCCGTTCCCTTCACGACCTCCGTGCCCGGCGCGAACGCTTGACCACCCACGTTCCAGGAGAGCACGGCCCCTGCGGGGATCGCCTCGTCGAACTGGGGGACGACCTTGCCGACCGCAAGCCCTGCGGTGGTGAGGAGCTGTGTGGCCGTGGCCTGGTCCTTGCCGACGAGGTCGGGAAGCTTCGACGGGAATGGGCCCTCGGAGACGTACAGCACCAGGGAACCGCCCTCGGCGAGCGACCCACCCGTGGGCTCTTGTTGGTACACGACACCCTTCGGGTAGGCATCGTTGCGACCCGGCTTCTCGTCGACCTGCCAGTCGAACTGGGACACGATGTTGCGAGCCCGGGCGATCTCGAGACCGACAAGGGCGGGCACGGGGTAGGTGGTGACCGACGCTCGCTGGTAGGCGACCACCCCGACGACGATGGCGGCGACAGCCACGAGGCCGGCAAGGACGGCCAACCACGCTCGCCGTCGATGCCGCGGTGGTGGCGTCTGCTCGTCGTAGAGCAGCGGGGACGGCGGGGTGTCCTGGGGCGGCGCCACATCGGACCCCTCGGCAGCGACGACCGCCACCGAGCCGCCATTGATCACGGTGGGTGCCCCGGCGTCGACCGCCGTCGGTTCGAACGAACCCGTCCTCGCCACCGACGGCACCGTGCCAGGGGTCGCGGCCGGGTACGCCTGCGTGGCCAGACCACCGCCCGCGCCGGCCCCGACGACCGCGCTGCGCGCCACGGCCTGGTCGGCCACGTGACCGACCGGGCTCATCGGCGGGAGCTGCGTCTCGTCGGGGCGCCCGAGCGGCATGGTGGGCACGAGCGGGAGTGGGGCCGGGCGAGGGAGCCGCTCGGCGCTCTGGACGAGCGCTCGGCCCAGCTCGGCGGCGGAGTAGCGCTCGGCCGGGTCAGGGCGACCCGCCCGCTCCATCACGGCGGCCAGCGGACCGAGGTCGGCCGAGACCGGCATGAGCTTGTCGATCCGGTTCATGAGCGTGGCCACCGTGGTGTCGGCGGCGAAGGGCACCTGGCCCGTGACCGACTCGATCAGGACAAGGGCCACCGAGTAGACGTCGCTCTTGCCGTCCACCGCGAGACCGCGGGCCTGCTCGGGAGAGGCGTAGCGAGCGGTGCCGAGCACCACACCGGCCGGTTCGGTCCAGGCCGCCTCGGCCAGGGCCCGGGCCAGCCCGAAGTCGGCGATGCGCAGGCGACCGTCGTCGTCGAACAACAGGTTGGCCGGCTTCACGTCCCGGTGCACGAACCCACGCCGGTGGGCGTAGTCGAGGCCGCGCGACGCCTCCAGACCGACGAGCAACGCCTGGGAGGGGGTGAGCAGGCGGTTGCGATCGAGCATCGAGCGGAGGCTGCCGCCACTCAGGTACTCGGTGACCAGGTAGGGCGTGCCCCGCTCCTCGCCCCAGTCGTAGACCGCCATGACGTTGGGGTGGTTGAGCGCGGCCGCCGCCTGGGCCTCGGCCCGGAACCGCT
>CAZTVJ010000290.1:0-5405 GCA_964616935.1 uncultured Acidimicrobiales bacterium
CGGTGGAAGCCGTGGTGGTCGTGGTGGAAGCCGTGGTGGTGGTCATGCAGCGAGCCTGCCTGACCGATCTTGCAGCGCGCCTGCAGCGCGTCCTGGGTGCCTCAGCCCGCCTTCTGGGTACCCACCTTCAGGTCGCGGAAGGGCGAGGTGGTGTCGATGCCCGGGTCCTTCTGGAGGCCGAGCACCCGCTCACCGACGATGTTCTTCATCACCTCGTCGGTGCCGCCGGCCACCCGCATGCCGGGCACGCCGAGCAGGAACTGGTTCCAGGCGTAGGTGCCCCACTCGCCCGAGTCCGCCGTGATCTTCACGCCGAGCACCTGAGCGACGAACTCCGACAGGCGCTTCATGTTGTTGGTGAGCGACAGCTTGGCGATCGACATCTCGGGCCCGGGCAGCTGGCCCCGCTTGATCTTGTCCAACGCTCGCTGGTTCGTGAAGCTGGCCACCCGCAGGTCGGTGATGATGCCGGCCAGCTCCTGGCGCACGAGCGGGTCGGTGTTCAGACCGTAGTGCTGCAGCATCTGGATCACCCGGGTGACCATGCCGGTGGAGCTGCCCCCTGCGCCACCGGCGCCGATCGACGCTCGCTCGTTCATGAGCGTGGTGAGCGCCACCGACCAGCCCTGGTTCACGTCTCCCAGGCGCTGGTCGTCGGGAACGCGCACCTCGTTGAAGAACACCTCGTTGAACGAGGCGCCGCCGGTCATCTGGCGCAGCGGCCGCACCTCGATGCCGGGCGCGCGCATGTCGACGATGAAGCCGGTGAGGCCCTTGTGCTTGGGGAGGTCGGGATCGGTGCGGCAGATGATCTCGCCGATGTCGCTGTACTGCGCGCCCGACGTCCACACCTTCTGGCCGGTGATGCGCCACTCGTCACCGTCGCGATCGGCTCTCGTCTGCAGGCTGGCCAGGTCGCTGCCGGCGCCGGGCTCGCTGAACAGCTGGCAGGCAACGGTGTCGCCGCGGTACATCGCCTTCAGGTGAGCGTCCTTCGCGGTGTCCGACGCGTGCGCCAGGATCGTGGGAGCGACCATGCCGAGCCCGATGCCGAAGAAGCCCTGGTTGGGCACCTGGTAGTCGCTCTCGAGGGCGTTCCATGCTCGCTCGTAGGCGTTGGGCAGCTCACGCCCGCCGTAGGCCGACGGCCCGCCGATCCAGCCGAAGCCGGCGTCGAACCTCTTGGCCCGCCACACCTGCGCCTTGGCCAGCTCCTCCTGCTCTCGGTCGCGGGCCTTCTCGTCGAAGAGCGCGACCTTGTCGGACCCCTCGCCCCAGCGAAAGGCCTGCTCTTCCTCCCGGCGATCGGCGTTGTCGTCGAGGAAGGCACTGGCCTCCTTCTCGAACTGCTCGAGCGTGATCTCGGCCATCGGTGGACCCTCCGTGACGCGCGGACTTGACCTGCGGGTCAAGGTAGCGGACGGCGACGGGCGCGGGCTATCCGGCCGCAGCGGGCGGGTACGGTCCCGACCGTGACCAAGGGACAGGCCAACCTGCTGCGGGTGTTCGCCCTGTGGACCATCTGGATCTGGGGCACCCGGATCTGGAACATCCTGGGCGACGCCGACACGAGCACCGGGTTCAAGGTGGTCCACAGCGTGCTGGCCGGCGTGTCGGTGGTGCTGGCGGTGATCGCACTTGTGGTCGTGAGCCGCGTGCGCCGCCGCCAGCTGCAGCGTCGTGGCGCGCCGACCCGGGAGCCGAGCCCGATCGCGAAGGGGTAGGCAGGCTCCCGCTACCGTTGCCCCATGGGCCAGCCCGTCGCCGTCGTCGAGAAGCCGAGCGCCACCCCGGGCATCGTCCGGTTCGAGGCCAACCGCACGCTCACCGGCATGGGTCACGAGCGGTTCACCTCGATCGCCGAGGCCGAGGGGCCGCGCCCGGCCGCCGAGGTGGCCCGGCGCCTGTTCGAGACCGGCCAGGTGGACCAGGTCCACGTGTTCTCGAACGTCATCACCGTCTCGCTGAAGCGCGGATTCGACGCGAGCGGGTTGAAGGATGTGGTCGAGAACCTGCACATCTACTACACGCCGGGCTTCGTGCCGCCGCCGCTCGACATGCCGGTCGAGGAGGCACCGGCCGAGACGCCTGCCGCCGCGGCCGAGCCCTCTGCTGGCACCTCCGGCGCCGCGCCGTCCGCCGCGTCAGAGGCGGCCAAGAAGATCCCGGCCCACCTCCTCGAGCGCAGCCGCCAGGCCAAGGAGAAGGCCAGGGCCAAGGCGGCCGAAGCCTGACCGCGGTGGGGTTCGCGGGCCGGCGATCTCGCCGCGCTGACCTGCCCTCCACCTCGTCCCCCGTCATGAACTCGGGTATGGTTTCAGTACTAAATCGAGGCCGAAGAGGGGGTTGGGCGGGGTGTCGCAGGTCGACCTGACGTTGCAGGAAGTAGCCGACCTCCTCGGTGTGCACTACATGACGGCCTACCGGTACGTGCGTCTCGGCCTGCTCCCGGCCCGCAAGGACGCTTCGACCTGGAAGGTGGCCCGGCGCGATGTGGAGGCCTTCAAGCGTGCGTCCGACGGGACCGGCGTGGCCACCCCCTCGGGACGTCGGCGGGCTCCGTGGGCCGAGCGACTGGAGGCCCGTCTGCTCGCAGGCGACGGGCGTGGCGCGTGGGGTGTGGTCGAGTCGTCGCTCACCGCGGGTACTGAGCTCGAGTCGGTGTACCTCGACGTGATCTCGCCGGCGCTCACCTCGATCGGAAGCCGCTGGGAGCGCGGTGAGATCGACGTGGCCATCGAGCACCGGGCCAGCGGGATCGCCATGCGGATCGTCGGCCGCCTCGGGCCTCGCTTCGTCCGGCGGGGCCGCACCCGCGGCACCATCGTCGTGGGCACGCCGCCCGGTGATCACCACGCGCTGCCGGTGGCCCTGCTCGCGGATCTGCTGCGCGGCGCGGGGTGGGAGGTGCACGACCTCGGGGCCGACGTCCCGTCGGCGGACTTCGCCCGAACCGCTTCGCAGACGCAACGCCTCGCCGCGGTCGGCGTGAGCCTGACGGCGCCGGATCGTGTCGAGGCGGCTCGCTCGACCGTGGCCGAGCTGCGGTCGGCCCTACCGCCGACCGTGCCGATCCTGGTCGGTGGCGGCGCGGTGGCCAGCGAGGAGCACGCTCGTGAGCTCGGCGCCGACGGATGGGCGTCGGACGGGCGCGGTGTCGTGCAGCTGCTCGACCGCTTGAGTGGCCGCACCATCGACGGCCCCGCCCCTTGACGCCACCGAACACCTGTTCGATAGAGTGCTGTCGTGGACGGAGTCGCTGCGACCTTGCACGAAGGGGCCGCAGATCGGGCGCGCCCGGTCGCGCCGCGGGGTGACGCCGCCGCGCTCGCCCGGGCGGTGCGGCTGGCTCGCCCGGTCAGCATGGCTCGCGAGCAGCTGCTCCCCGTGCTGGAGGCCCTGCAGCCGCTCCTGCCCGACGCAGGGCTCCGTCGAGGCTGGGTGGTGGCCGCCGAGGGGGCGGCCGCCACCTCGCTCGCGCTCGCCCTGGCGGCCGGCGCCTCCGCCGCCGGCTCCTGGGTGGGGGTCGTGGGCGTGCCCTCGCTCGGGCTGGCCGCGGCGGCCGAGCTGGGGGTCGACCTGTCCCGCCTGGTGCTGGTGGCGCCACCCTCGCCGGGGGAGTGGGCCACCGTGGCGGCCACGTTGGTCGACGCGTTCGACGTCGTGCTGGCCGGGCCTCCCCGTCGAGGGGCGGCGGGCGTGGCGCGCCGGCTGCAGGCGCGCGTGCGAGAGCGAGGCGCGGTCCTGTGCACCGTGCGGGCCAGTGGCGGCACCGAACCCGACCTGACGCTCACCGCCACCGCCGTCGACTGGGAGGGTCTGGAGCACGGTGCTGGTCATCTGCGGGCCCGCAGGGTGGTGGTGCAGGCCACGGGGCGCCGGGCGGCGGCACAGCCGCGCCGGGCCACCCTGTGGTTGCCCGACGCGCGCGGCGCGGTGGGTGTCGATGCGCCGGCTGCGGTGGTGGTGCCGCTGCACCGGGCGGGTTGAGTGGCCCGACCGCCCCGGCTCGCCGTCGTGTGGTGGCCCGAGTGGCCGGTGGTCGCGGCGGGCGCGCCCGCAGGGGTACCGGCGGCCGTCCTCCATGCCAACCGGGTGCTGGCCGTCTCGCCCGCCGCCCGAGCGGACGGGGTGCGGGTGGGTCAGCGACGCCGGGAAGCCCAGGCCGCCTGCCCGAGCCTGGCGGTGCTCGAGCACGATCCTGCTCGCGATGCACGGGCCTTCGAGCCCGTCCTCCAGGCGCTGGAGGCGATCACCCCGTGGTTGGAGGTGGCCCGTCCCGGGGCCTGTGTCTTCGGCACCCGGGGGCCCTCGCGCTACTGCGGGGGTGACGAGGCGCTCGGTGCCCGCGTGGCCGAGGCGCTGGCCGACCTGCTCGGCCCTCGGGTCGCCGTGGCCGGCCCGCCAGGCGTCGGCATCGCGGAAGGGCGCTTCACCGCCGAGGTGGCGGCGCGGCGCTCGGCCGCGGGTGGAGGGACGCCACTCGTGGTGGCCCGAGGAGCGGCTCCGGCCTTCCTCGCTCCCTTGCCCGTGTCCACCCTGAGCGTGATCGAGGTGCTCGAGCCGGGCTTCTGCGATCTGCTGCCCCGCCTCGGCCTGCGCACCCTGGGGGCGGTGGCGGCGCTGCCGGCGCGCGACATGGTCGACCGCTTCGGCCCTACCGGGCGGCTGGCCCACCGCCTGGCATCGGGGGGCGACGAGCGCTCACCCGCCACCCGCCACCCGCCTCCCGAGCTGGCCGTGCAGGCCGAGCTCGAGCCGCCGGTGCAGCAGGTGGGGCCGGTCGCGTTCTTGGCGAAGTCGTTGGCTGATGGGCTGCACGAGCGGCTGGCCGGCGACGGGTTGATCTGCACCCGGGTGGTGGTGCTGGCCGAGTCCGAGCACGGCGAACGCCAGGAGCGCATCTGGCGCCACGAGCACGGGTTCACCGCGGCCGCCATCGCGGAGCGGGTGCGCTGGCAGCTCGACGGGTGGGCGTCGTCACCCACTCCGCCCACCGGCGGCATCTGCCTGCTGCGCCTGGTGCCCGACGAGGTGGTGCCCGAGCGGGGCCGCCAGCTCGGCTTCTGGGGTGGCCAGACCCAGGCCGATGAGCGGGCGTTGCGGGCCGTGGCCCGGCTCAGCGCGCTCGTGGGGCTGGACGCCGTGGCCGTGCCCGAGTGGCGTGGAGGTCGGGGGCCGGGGGAGCAGCTGGTGCTGGTGCCTGCGGCCACGGCCGAGCTGGGGGAGCCCGTGGCACGGTCGCGCCGGGTGGGGCCACCGGCCGACGAGGGTCCCTGGCCGGGCCGATTGCCAGCGCCCTCACCGGCCTCGGTGCTGGCGGCCCCCCTGCCCGCCACGGTGCTCGATGCTTCGGGCGAGCCTGTTGCCGTCAGCGGTCGGGGGGTCGCCAGCGCCCCGCCGGC
>CAZTVJ010000291.1:0-7862 GCA_964616935.1 uncultured Acidimicrobiales bacterium
TCCATCATCTGGATCGCCACCTTGGCGGGCTCGTCGTCGAGCTTGGGCAGCACGATCGCTTGCAGGTCGGCCAAGACGCCGACGAGCGCCTGGTCGGTGGTGGGTCGGCTCAGCACCTCACGCCTCCTTCGCCGCTGCGAACGCGGCTTCGAGTCCGGTGGACGCCTGCATCCACATCATGTGACCGAACTGGATCGAGTTCATGTTGAACAGCGAGGCCAGCAGGTGGTTCTCACCTCGGTAGTACGCGGCCCCGCCCTCGAGCAACCGGCGCACCGTGCCGACGACGCCAAGGATGAGGAAGTAGGAGATGACCGCCGGGTTCACCTGGGCCTCGTCCAACCCGGTGAGCTCGCGGTAGCGCGCGCAGAAGCCGCCGAGATCGTGCTCGATCAGATCGGGCCCCTGGGCCTGGGCGACGGCCTTGAAGTAGCCGAGGTCCTCACGGGGGTCGCCGATCTGGGCCAGCTCCCAGTCGAGCAGTACGAGGTGACCGTCGTCGTCCACCAGCATGTTGGCGATCTGGAAGTCACCGTGGATCAGCGTGAGCGGTACCGGCGGGGGCCGGTGGGCATCGAGCCAGGACGCCAGGTAGCGCAGGAACGGCTCGCTCTCGCAGTGGTCGACGGCCGTCCGGCGCCACTCATCGATCCGTTGCGTCAGGTAGGCGTCGTAGCTGTCGGGCCGGCCCAGCACCGCCGGCAGCTGGTCGACGGGGATCGCGTGCAGGCTCGCGGCTGCCTCTGCCAGGCGGAGGGGCAGCTCACCCAGCTCGTCGCCACGTCCGGCCGCATGTGGCGCCAGCGACTCGGCCGATCGGTGCTCGAGGACGATGGCCTTGGTGCCGAGGTGCTCGCCCGTTGCGTCGAAGTAGATGCCCTTCGCGACGCGGACCTGCCCCTCGACGGCCTTCAGCACCTCCCACTCGTCGCCGCGGTCGGTGTGGATGAGGCTGCGATCGGGCGGCGGGTCGCCGCGCAGGACGAACGACGTCTCCTCGACCACGCCCCCACGCGACCAGCGGACGTCGGCCCGGGCCAGCAGGCGGCTGTAGCCGCCCGTCATCACCTCGTACGCGGTCACCTCGATGTCCGTGACTTCGGGCTCTCGAGCGGCCAGGAAGACAGCCAGCCGCACCGGCATGACGGACGGGTCGTCCATCAGATGGTCGGGACCTCGACGTGGCGACCGAACACGTCGGCCATGGTCGCCATGACCTCGCCGAGCGTGGCGTAGCTCTTCACCGTGTCGATGAGCGTCGGCATCAGGTTGATCTCGGGATCGGCGGCCTCGGCGGCCAGGCGGTCGAGCGCGGCCGACACCACAGCGCCGTCGCGGTCGGCGCGAACCGCGTCCAGGCGCTTGATCTGGCGGGCCTCGTCCTCGTTGGTGATCTGGAGGATGTCGATGGAGCTGTCGTCGTTGCCCTCGGTGAAGCGGTTGACACCGATGACGATGCGCCGGTCCTGGTTGAACAGGCGCTCCAGCTCGTAGGCCGAGTCCGCGATGCGGCCCTGGAACCAGTTCTCGTCGATGCCCCGGATGACCCCTTCGAGCATCGAGCCCGAGCCGAGGTCGTCGAGGTGGGTGAAGATCTCCTCGGCCTGGCGCTCGACCTCGTCCGTGAGCGCTTCGACGTAGTAGCTGCCTCCCAGGGGATCGGCCACGTTGGCCACGTTCGTCTCGTAGGCCAGCACCTGCTGCGTGCGCAGGGCGATGCGGGCTGCCTTCTCGGTGGGCAGGGCCATGGCCTCGTCCATGGAGTTGGTGTGGAGGCTCTGGGTGCCGCCGAGTACGCCGGCCAGCGCCTCGATGGCCGTGCGCACGATGTTCACCTCAGGCTGCTGAGCGGTGAGGCTCACACCCGCCGTCTGCGTGTGGAAGCGCAGCTGCATCGACCGTTCGGACTGGGCGCCGTAGCGCTCCTTCATCCACCGGGCCCAGATGCGCCGGGCGGCGCGGTACTTGGCGATCTCTTCGAAGAAGTCGATGTGAGCGTTGAAGAAGAAGCTGAGGCGGGGGGCGAAGGCGTCGACCGGCAGGCCGGCCTGCAGGGCCAGCTCGACGTAGGCGAAGCCGTTGGCGATGGTGAAGGCGAGCTCTTCGGCCGCCGTCGAGCCCGCCTCGCGGATGTGGTAGCCCGAGATGCTGACCGAGTGCCACTTCGGCATCTCCGCCGCGGTGAAGGCGATGGTGTCGCGGACCAGCCGCATGCTCTGGCGGGGAGGGAAGACGAACTCCTTCTGGGCCTGGTACTCCTTCAGGATGTCGTTCTGCAGCGTGCCGCCCAGCTTGGCCCGAGGTACGCCGGCCAGCTCTGCCTGAGCGACGTACATGGCGAAGATGACGGCGGCCGGCGAGTTGATGGTCATGGACGTCGTGGTCTCGCCGAGGTCGATGCCGCGGTAGAGGTCTTCCATGTCGGCCAGGGTGTCGACGGCGACACCGCACCGGCCAACTTCGCCCTCGCTCATCGGGTCATCGCTGTCGAGCCCGAGCAACGTGGGCATGTCGAAGGCCGTGGAGAGGCCGTCGCCGCCCGAGCGGATGATCTCCTTGAAGCGCCAATTCGTGTCGTCCGCGGTGCCGAACCCGGCGAACATCCGCATGGTCCAGAGCTTCGAGCGGTACATCGACGCGTAGGGCCCGCGGGTGTACGGGTAGACGCCCGGGAACTCGCCGTCGTCCGGGCCGTACACCGGCTCGACCGGGATGCCGGACATCGTCATAGCGTCCGCACCGCGCATCCGGCTCGCCTGGAACGCCTGCTCCCACTCCTCACGCGGGGTTCCCACTGCCATCGCCCTCCTGGGTTTGCGACCGTCCCGTTAGTGTACGGACGCATGGGGGCACCGTTCGACCTGGCGCAGACCGACCACCTCTTGACCACCACGAGGGCCGTGCGCAAGCGGCTCGACCTCACGCGGCCCGTGCCCCGCGACGTCGTGCTCGACTGCATCCGCATCGCCACCCAGGCACCTGCTGGCGGCAACGTCCAGCGCTGGCGCTGGCTCATCGTCGACGACCCCGCGATGCGTGCCGGCCTGGCCGAGCTGTACCGGCGGGCCTACGAGCCGTACATCGAGACGCAGAAGCTGGCCGTCGAGAAGGTCGGGCGCACGGATGCGTCCACGATGGGCATCATCGACTCCTCCACGTACCTGGCCGACCACCTGGCCGAGGTGCCCGTGCACGTGATCCCGATCGCGCTCGACCGAGTGCCACCCGCCTCGAAGCAAGGCCTGCTGGCGGGGTTCTACGGCTCGATCCTGCCGGCGGTCTGGTCGTTCCAGCTGGCGGCGCGGTCGAGGGGCCTGGGCTCGGCCTGGACCACGCTCCACCTCGAGTACGAGGCGGAGGCGGCCGAGCTGCTCGGCATCCCGGACACCGTCAGCCAGGTCGCCCTGCTGCCGCTCGCCTACTACACCGGTGACGACTTCAAACCGGGCACTCGCAAGCCCGCCGAAGAGGTCACCTACTGGAACGGCTGGAAGCGCTCGGGCTAGTCGCCACTGCCACTGAACGACGAAACGGTCAGCACCACCAGGTCAGTCACGACGAACGTGGACGCCCCTCCGAGTGCCCGCCACCGCTCCTTCCCGGTGGCCGCGTCGAGCGCGACCGCCGTCGACCCGTCGACCGCGGCGGCCAGCACGAGGCCGGACCCAGCCGCGACGGCGACCAGGCCCTCAGCCATCCACCGTGTCGCGCCGTCGGCCCCGAACGCTTCGATCCGAGGCCCTTGTTCCACCGCCGACACCGGGGTCCACGTCGTCACGAGCGTTCCCGACGCCGGATCGGCCACGAGTGGGCCCATCGGTGCGCCGCGATCGCGGATCGTCCACCGCTCCTCCCCCGTGGCGCTGTCGAGGCCGACCACCACCACGCCCGCGAGTGGACCTGGTGGTTGGGTCGGATCGACGGCGGGTCCGGCGGTGCGTCCGACCACCACCACGCCGTCCAGCACGATGGGCGGGAGGGCGAGGCTCCCCGGCACGTCCTTGCGCCATCGCAACGCACCACTCGCCAG
Organism: uncultured Acidimicrobiales bacterium; assembly: GCA_964616935.1. Taxonomy (GTDB): domain Bacteria; phylum Actinomycetota; class Acidimicrobiia; order Acidimicrobiales; family Ilumatobacteraceae; genus CAZTVJ01. The sequence continues at coordinate 4,031 of CAZTVJ010000291.1, forward strand.
GTCGTGCACGACAATCGAGTCGCGCAGCGTCGCGCCCAGAGGGACGATCTCGTGGAGGACGAAGACACCGCTCCCAACAGCCGGAACGCCCGGGCCCGCGCCACGCGTGTCCAGCCGCCACCGTTCCCGGCCCGTCCCTGGGTCGAGGCCCACGATGTTGCGGTCCGTGGTGGCGACGAGCCCGTCGGTCCCGCCCGCGAGGTAGGCGACCGGCTGGCCGAGTGCGACGGCCCACCGTTCGGCTCCCGTCACGAAGTCCAAGCCGGCCACATCGGAGCCCGTCGCGACGATGACAGCCTCACCGGCCGCAATCGCTCCTGTCGTCGGGCCGTCGCAGCTCGGGCCGTCGCGAGTCCAGCGCTGCGATCCGGTGGCCAGGTCGAACGCGACGGCTCGCTGACCATCCGCCCCGCACACCATCGCGACCGCCGTGGACACCGAGACGGCGGGCGGCTGCGGCCACACCAGACCCTCGAGTCCCGCCTCCCACCGCACCGCGCCGTCCACTGTCGCCAGAGCGCCGAGCCGAGACGTTCCGGCCGGTGCAGGGTCGGGAGCCGGCTCGCCGGCCGGGGTCATGACGACCACGACAACGCCGGCCCCGACCAAGACAGCCCCGACCGGTCCGGGCCGTTCGACCGACCACCGCTCGGTCCCGTTCGAGGCGTCGAGGATCGTCACCCGGGTCGGGTTTGGCTCGGTGCCACCCGGACCGGGCGCGGTGACCACGACGCCGTCACCAACACCGAGGACACTCCGGGGCGGCCCGGACCATCGCACCGCACCGTCTCCACCAAGCCCCTCGAGCTGGCCAGGAGACGAAGGGGTCGGGAGCAGAGGCGTCCAGCCGAGGACGATCGTGCCGGATGGTTCGTCCATCGACGACACGACCGGGGAGCTGCCGAGGGAGGGCAGCAAGCCGGGGCGCTCCTGGCGCCACCGCTCAGCGCCGGTCGCGGCATCGAGTGCGAGCAGGGTGGCCGAGGGCGCAGGAAGCTCAACAGGCGTTCGCCCTGACGCCGCCGTCGGTGCAGCCGGCGCAAGGTCGCTGACCTCGACGACGAGCGCAAGATCCCCAGCGCTCATGGGCGGCGCGCCGACTGCTCCCTCGCTGGCCGCACGACGCCACCGTTCCTGGCCGGTCGCGAGGTCGAGCGCCACCACGGCCCCAGCGTCGGCCACCGTCAGCACGACGGGACCGGCGATGACGGGTGCGGTGGGGAAGCCCGGGAGGGGCACCACCCAACGCTCGCGACCAGTCGCTCGGTCGACACCGGCCAGCCGATCGAGCCACGCGACGACCACGGTCTCCGCCGAGCCGGTGAGAATGCTCCCAGCGAGACCGCCGGCGTCGCCGACCGGCAACCGCCAGCGCGTCGCACCGTTGGCCAGGTCGAGCCCGACCACTTCGCCGGCACCCTGGACAGCGGCGACGCCCGCGGCCACCGAGAGCTGCGCAGGGCCTCCTTCCTCGCTGCACGCCAGCGGGGTACGCCAGCGCTCGTCACCCGTTCGCGGGTCCGTGGCGACGACCTCCTGGGGCGTCCCACAGGTGCGCACGACGAGGGCCCCGTCACCGATCGCGCCGCCCAGTGCGTCCGCAGGCACGGCGTTCGCCCACAGCGCCCGGCCGGACGCCGCGTCGAACACGGTCGCTGATGCTTCCGTCGAAGGCGCCGGCGCGCTGGTCGGGGCCGCCGCGGTCGTGGTGCTCTCACGCGTCGTGGTGGTCCCTGGCGTCGTAGTGCTCGTTGGCGTCGACACCGTGGTGGGTGCGCTCCCACCGCCACCACCGCAGGACGCGGCAAACGTGACGACCGCGAGCACGATCGCTGCGACCGCAAGTCGCCTGAACACACGAGGAGTCTCGCTCCGATGAACAATCGGCGCCACAGGGTTCTCCCTGATCTGCCTCAGCTTCGGAGTGTTGACCAATGAGAAGAGCCGGAGTTGCTGCGCGTCCTACCGAGCGAGGACCGTGCAGGCACTGATGCCGGGCGCGCCGTAGACATGCGTGAACGCGGTCTGCGGCTCGTTCGGCACCTGGCGCTCGCCCGCGCCGCCCCGAAGCTGCAGCACGCACTCGTACACCTGGCGCAGGCCCGACGCACCGATCGGCTCACCGTTGGCCAGGCAGCCGCCGTCCGTGTTCACCGGCAGGCGACCACCGATCTCCGTCTCGCCGAGCTGGATCAGCTCTTCCTGCTCGCCGTCGGCGACGAACCCGCATTCGGCGAGGTGCATCACCTCGGCACCGCTCTCGGTGTCCTGCACCTGCACGACGTCGATGTCCTCCGGCCCGATGCCGGCCATCGCGAACGCACCGGCAGCCGCGGCCACCGTGGGCGAGTTGCCCCGGTCGACCGGCAGCCATGGGCTGAACACCTCGAACGAGCCGAACGGGCGCGAGCGCAGCACCGCAGACTTCAGGAACACCGGCGTGTCGGTGTACTCCGAGGCCATGTCGGCCCGGCACAGCACGAGCGCCACACCGCCCTCACCCGGCGAGCAGAACATGTACTGCGTGAGTGGGTTCGAGAGCATGGGTGCGCCCTCGATCTCCTCCTCCGACAGGGGCTTGCGCCGCCACGCGTTCTCGTTCAACGCGCCGTTCCGGAACGCCTTGGCCGCCACCTTGGCCAGGGTGTTGGCGGTGATGCCGTGCTCGTACATGTAGCGCTGGATCTTCATGCCGAAGAACTGCGTCGTCAGCATCAGGCCGGTATCGCCGTACCACTGGCCGAGCCCGAACGAAGCCGGGTTCGGGTCGAACGCGCCTCGGGGGTGCTTGTCGAAGCCGATGGCCATCACGACGTTGGCGGCGCCCGCCTTGATGGTGTTGTAGGCCGAGATGAGCGACGAGCCTCCCGTGGCACACCCGTTGGCGACGTTGACGAACGGCAGGCCGGTGAGGCCGAGCTGGCTGACCATGGTGTCGGCGCCGCCCGCTGCCGCCGAGCCGCCGAACGCGAACTCGATGTCGTTCCACTGCATCCCGGCATCGTCGAGCGCCCTGCGCACGGCGTAGGCGCCCTGCTCGAGCCCGGTGGACTCGTGGCGCCCGAACGGATGGATGCCGATCCCGATGATGGCAACGTCGTCCATCAACCCTCCCCTACTGGTGCGAACGCGAACGTGACGATCTCGCGACCTTCGGCGTCGGTGCTGAACGGGATGAGGACGAGCTCCATCTCCATCCCGATGCGCAGCTTGGCCGGGTCGTGCTCGGTGAGACGGGTCTCCACCTTCACCTCGCCGGGCAGCTCGACGTAGCCGACGCCGTAGCCCTGGAAGTCCTTGGCCGTCTCGGGGCCGGCGTAGGGCGGGCTCTTCGGCAGGAAGCCCTGGATGGTCCAGGTCCACAACGTTCCGCGCCGAGCCAGCAGCGCCTCGGCGATGTCCTGGCCGTTGCAGCGGGGGCACGAGCCCTGCCGCGGGAACGTCACGACACCGCACGAGACGCATCGCCCGCCGATGAGCTGAGGCTCGTCGGCCGGCCAGGTGAACAACCCCTCGGCGATCGGCACCTGCTCGGCGCTCACCGCTACCGCTGTCTCTGCGACCATGACGGGCATCGTGCCACCTAGCCTCACCCGACGTGAAATGGACCGTGCACGGCGAGCGCGTGCTCTACGAGAGCGCCTGGATGAACCTCACGCTGGTCGACGTGGAGATCCCGGGCGGCGAGCGGTTCGAGCATCACGTCGTCCGGGCGCCCGCCGGCGCGAGCGGCACCGTCGTGCTCGACCCAGCGCGGGGAGTGCTGCTGGTGTGGCGGCACCGCTTCACCACCGACACGTGGGGATGGGAGGTACCGGCCGGGCGGATCGAG
>CAZTVJ010000292.1:0-7179 GCA_964616935.1 uncultured Acidimicrobiales bacterium
GGTGCCCGGGTCGACGGCGGACGTGGCCTCGTCGAGGATGAGGCACGTCGGGTTGGCCACGTAGGCGCGGGCCAGTGCGACCAGCTGGCGCTCACCGGCCGAGAGGTGCTCACCGCGCTCGCCGACCTTGGTCGCCATCCCGTCGGAGAGCCCGTCGACCCAACCGTCGAGGCCCAGCTCGACGAAGGCCAAGCGCACCTCGTCATCGGTCGCGGCCCGGCGCCCGAAGCGGACGTTCTCCATGACCGTCGTGTCGAACAGGAACGGCTCCTGCGGCACCATGACGAGCGTCGAGCGCAACGACGCCGTGGTGACGCGGCGAAGGTCGACGCCGGCGACGCGAACGGCACCCTCGGTGGGGTCGGCTAGTCGAGTCAGGAGCTTGGCCAAGGTCGACTTGCCCGAACCGGTGGCGCCGACGACGGCGATGTTGGTGGCGGGCTCGATCGTGAAGGAGACGTCGATCAGCGCAGGCTCCTCGTCGCCCGGCTCGTGGCCGTGACGCGGGCGATAGGCGAACGTGAGGTGCTCCACATCGATGCGCGGCGGCACCTGCGGCAGCTCGACACCGTCCTCGGGCTCGTCGATCTCGATCGGCGTGTCGAGCAGGGCCAGCACCCGGCGCCATCCGGCGACGGCCGTCTGGGTCTGGTCGAGGATCTCGGTGAACTCCGCGATCGGTTCGAGGAAGCGGTACACGAGGAAGATGAACCCGATCATCGCTCCGGCGGTGAGGCCCGACGCCGGCCCTTGGGCCACACCAACCGCGATGACGGCGGCGATGGTCAGCACGGAGAACACCTCGCCGGAGGGAAACAGGAACGCCGACAGGATGCCAGCCCGGATGCCGTCGTCACGTTGGCGGTCGATGGCCTCGGTGACCCGTGCCGTCGTGCGGTCCGTCACCCGGTAGGCGCGGATGACGGCGGCACCCATCACCACCTCCGAGATGGCCGTGAGCGTCTCGGCGTTGCGCTGGCGCACCTTGCCGTAGGCGGCGATGAGCCGCTTCTGCAGCACCCGGAGCACGAGGAAGAGCGGCGAGGCCATCACGATCGTCACCGCAGCGAGGAGGGGGTCGTACACGAACATGGTGATCGCGACCGCCACCATCAACGTGCCGTCGAGCAACCAGGCGATGCCACCCCAGGAGAAGAACTGGCTGAGCGTTTCCACGTCGCTCGTGATCCGGGCGACGAGCGCGCCGCGGCGTTCCTCGGCATGGTCGGCGATCGACAGCCGGTGGATGTGGGCGAAGGCACGGGTGCGGAGGCCGTAGAGAGCCACCTCGCTGCGACTCGCCAGGCGGGCGATGGCCGCTCGGTTGGCCAGCGTCGCCACCACGATGGCGACGGCCGCGATCGCGGCCAGGCGTGTGATCACGTCGATCTGGACCTCGTCATCGACGTAGCCCTTGTCGATCGACTGCTGGATGAGGATCGGCACGACGATGCGGCCCATCGCACCGACGAACGCCAGCAACAACGTGACGCCGGCGCCCTCGCGCAGCTCGGGGCTGGACCGCCAACCCCGCTTGATGGTGTCGAGGGTGCCCCAGTCGTCACCACGACCCACGGACGGCTCAGCCGCGCCCGTGCTCATGCGTCGCTCCGGTCTCGTGCGTAGGCCTCGACCAGGTGCCGGTACGCGGGAAGCATGGCGACGAGGTCCTCGTGGCGACCCTGCCCGGCCACCTGGCCATCGAGCAGGAACACGACCTCGTCGGCCAGCGTGATGGTGGACGGTCGGCTGGCCACGACCACGGTCGTGACGCCGCTCAGCTCACGCTCGAGCCCGGTCAGGATCAGCGCCTCGGTCGTGGGGTCGAGGCTGGAGGTGGCGTCGTCGAGCAGGAGCACCTGCGGACGGCGTACGAGCGCACGGGCCAGGGCGATCCGCTGACGCTGGCCACCCGAGAGCGTGACACCTCGTTCGCCGACGACGGTGTCGACGCCGCGCGGCAGCTCGTCGATGAAGCCGGCCGCCTGGGCCAGCTCGAGGGCCGCCCGCAGCGTGCGCTCGGGTACGTCGAGACCGAGGAGCACGTTGTCGCGGATCGATTCGGCGAACAGGAACGGCTCCTGGAACACCAGGGCGCGTCGTCCCGACTCGACGGCGACCGTGCCCTCGTCGGGAGCGACGAGCCCGTCGATCAGCTCCAGCATGGTGCTCTTGCCCGCGCCGGTGGGGCCGACGATGGCGACGGTCGAGCCGGCCGCGAGCTGGAGGTCGATCCCGACCAGGACGGCGCGGCCTGGCTCGTAGGAGAACCGCACACCGCGGAGCGCCACCCCGACGCCGGCCGGTGGCCGGACGATGGCCTCGTGAGGCGCGGGCAGGATCGGGTCGTCGAGCACTCGCTCCACCCGCTCCCAGCCGGCGACAGAGCGAGGAAGGTCGGCGAGCACGAAGCCGATGAGCCGCAACGGCCACACGAGCAACGTGAACAGGTAGACGACGCTGGTGACGTCGCCCAACGTGGCCGCCCCCGCCTGCACTCGGTAGGCGCCCACGACGACGAGCACGACGTTGGCGAGTGAGGGCACGGCGTCGAGGAGCGCTTCGAACGTCGCCCGCATCTTGGCCACCCGGATCTTGGCGTCGCGCAGGGCCGCGACCTTCGGTTCGAGCCGCGCGGCCTCGTGGTCGCCGGCCCCGAGCGCCTTGACGACGAGCGCACCGTCGAAGCTCTCGTGGACGAACGAGGTGACGTCGCCGATGCGCTCCTGGGCCTCGTCCGCCGGACCGGTGACCCGTCGCTCGTAGTAGACGTTGAGCACACCGAGGATGGGCAGCAACGTGGCCGCCACCAGGCCGATCACCGGGTCGGTGAGGAGCAACCCGATCGTGGCCAAGACGACCATGATCACGACACCCGTCGAGTACGGGAGAGGCGCCAGGACCTCGGTCGCCGCTTCGGCGTCCACACCGGCATGTGCGACGAGCTCGCCGGTCGGGCGTTGCTGGAACCACGACATCGGCTGGGCCTGGTAGCGGCCGACCACTTGGCTGCGCAACGTCGCTTGGACGCGCCATTGGGTGATGCCGGCCCAGCCCCTGCGCACGATCACGCCGGCTGCCCTCACGAGGCCGATGACGATGATGGCCAGGCATCCCTTGACGACGGCCGACGTGGCGACCGAGCCCTCCTCGAAGCGGGGCACGATGACCTCGTCGGTGACCCACCGCACGGCCCACGCCGACGCCAGCGTGGCCAGCGCGAAGACGGCGGCACCGGCCACCGCCGTCGCGAACTGCTTCGGATGGTGCCCGATCTCGATCCGCAGCATGTGCGCGCCGCGCCGCAGCACGGAGGCGCGCCGGGGCGCGGGAGCGAGAACGATCGTGCTCACCACCCCGTTGTACAACCCCGAGCCGGTCGCGACCTCGGCAATTCCGTCGACTTCTGCCAACCTGTGCCCGTGGCCCACGTCGACCTCGGCTTGTTCGTCCTGCGGGTCGGGCTCGGCATCACGATCTTCCTGCACGGGTACGCCAAGGTCTTCCTGGGGGGCAAGCTGGCCGGTACGGCCGGGTGGTTCGAAGGCATGGGGATGCGGCCCGGCTGGCTCCAGGCGCGCCTGGCGGCGGGGACCGAGATGGTCACCGGCACGCTGCTCGCCGTCGGGTTCCTCACCCCCGCCGCCGCGGCCGGCATCATCGCCCTCATGCTGGTGGCGGGCATCACCGCCCACCGCGGCAACGGCTTCTACATCTACCGGCCGGGCGAGGGCTGGGAGTACGTCATGGTCATCGCGTTGTCGGCCTTCGCCATTGCCAGCATCGGAGCGGGCCGGTGGTCGGTGGACCACGCACTCGGCTGGGACGTCGAGGGCTGGTGGGGCGCCGCCATCGCCGGCATCGGCGGGGTGATCGGCGGGGCGCTCTTCCTGGCCGTGTTCTGGCGACCGACCCGGGCCGAGGCGGCATCGTGACGGCGGATGCGTCCACCCGGAGGAGCCGGCTGCGGCCCGCCCGCTTGGCGATCGCCGTGGTCATCGTCGGCTTCTCGGTGATGTGGATCTACGCCTGGTTCTTCGCGCCGCGCGGCAACGCCGACCGCTTCGACGATCCCGTGTGGTCCGCCCAGGCCGAGCAGACCTGTGCCGCCACCGCGACGCAGATCGAAGCACTGCCGTCGGCGGTGTCGTTCAAGGACGTCGAACCGAAGGCGCAAGCCCTTCTCCAACGAGCCGGCGTGCTCGACCAGGCCACGCGACTCCTCGAGCGCCAAGTCGCGACACTGCGCCAGACCCCGCCGACCGAGGCGAAGGCAAGAGTCGGTGTCGGGGTGTGGCTGGCCGACTGGGATGGCTACCTCGTGAGCCGGCAGGCCCAGGCCGATCGCCTGCGCGCCGGACAGGACCAGCCGTTCGCCGTCGCCGAGCAGGGGGGCGCGCCGGTGACCCTTCGCATGGATGCCTTCGCCAAGGCGAACAGCATGCCCAGCTGCATCGTGCCCGACGACATCGGCTGAGCGATCTCAGACCTGGATCCAGCCCTCGCCCTCCTCGTAGCGGCGGATCGCACGGGCGGGCACGCCGGCCGCGACGCAGAAGTCGGGCAGGTCACCAGTGACCACCGACCCGGCCGCGACGGCGACATGGCGACCGATATGGGCACCGGGTAGCACCACCGTGCCGTGGCCGAGCCACGACCCGTCACCGATGGTGACGGGTCGCTCGGGCTGGGACTGCTTCGAGATGGGCAGGCGCGGGTCCTCGTAGCCGTGGTTCTGGTCGGTGATGTAGACGAAGTGGCCTGTCCACACGTCGTCGCCGATGTCGATGCCGAGGTGACCGACGATGCCGCTGCCCTTGCCGATGAGGCACCGGTCGCCGATGCGCACCACCGGGTCGCTCACCATCTGCTGGCCGGGCATGATGCCCGCCGAGAGGGTGATCATGGGGCCGAGCATGGTGCCGGCGCCGATGTGGATGAAGCGCTCGTTCACGATGGCGGTCGCCGGAAAGCAGATGACGCTGCCCTTGCCGAAGTGGCCGAACCGGCGCCCGGTGCGCGTCCGAGGGCCGATCGCTCCCACCTCGACGACGCCGCCCCACACCGAGCGGACGACCTCTCCAGCGGCGCGCTTCACGGTGCCGCGCGCCCGGTCCCATGCGTCGGGTGGCGGGTCGTTCCGCTCGTAGGGCACGAAGGCTGACGGTAGCCCGCCGCTTGGCGGCGACCGAGGGCGCGCCGGTACGGTCGTCGCCGATGGGTGACCTGATCCGCTACGAGGTCGACGGAGGCATCGGCACGGTCACGATCGACCGTCCCGACAAGCGCAACGCCATGACCTACGCCATGCTCGGCGACTTCCTCGCCACGATGCAGCGAGCAGGCGCAGATGACCGCGCTCGCGTCCTGATCCTCACGGGCGTGCCTGGTGCGTTCTGCGCCGGCACCGACCTGGCCGACCTGGCCACGGTCCCCGGTGGCGAGCGAGGGCTGCGGGGCGATGCCGGTGAGACGGCCCGCTGGTGGCCGATCGTCCAGGTGCCGAAGCCGGTCATCGCCGCCGTGGACGGCCCCGCCGTCGGCATGGGGGCCGAGTTCACGTCGCAGTGCGACCTGCGCCTGGCCAGCCCGAACGCCCGGTTCGCCTGGAACTTCGTGCACCGGGGCCTGGTGCCCGACACCGGTGCCGGCACGTGGCTGCTCCCCCGCCTCCTGGGGCCGCAGCAGGCCATGCGGCTGCTCTGCACGGGTGACTTCTTGTCGGCCGACGAGGCGCACCGCCTGGGCTACGTGCTCGACGTCGTGCCCTCGGCCGAGCTGCTGCCCGCGGCTCGCGGGCTGGCGGAGCGGATCATGGCCGGCTCACCCCACAGCACCAAGCTGATCAAGGAGCTCGTGTACCGCGGGTTCGAGCGCGACATCGCCGACCACATGGCCGCCCACACCGCGGCGCTCGGTGCCTGCTTCCGCAGCGACGATCACCGTGAGGGCGTGGCCGCCTTCCTCGAACGTCGTCCGGCCGAGTTCACCGGTCGATGAGACCGGAGGTCGACACCGCGTCCGGACGCCTGGCCGGGTCCGCCGACGGCGACATCGCCGTCTTCAAGGGGATCCCCTACGCCGCCCCGCCGATCGGCCCCCTGCGCTTGCGCCACCCCGCTCCGCCACCATCGTGGAGCGGCACCCGTGACGCGCTGACGTTCGGGCCGATCGCCCCGCAGAAACGGGGCCTGCTCGACCAGTTCCTGGGCAGCAGCGACCAGCCCACCTCCGAGGACTGCCTCACCCTCAACGTGTGGACGCCGGCATGTGACGACCGCGGTCGATCTGTCCTGGTGTGGATCCATGGCGGGGCGTTCACGACCGGCTGCGGTTCTGCGGCCTGGTTCGACGGAGCCGCCATGGCCCGCAACGGTGACGTCGTCGTGGTGACGCTCAACTACCGGCTCGGTGCGTTGGGGTTCACCGCGCTCGACGGCCTCGACCCCGCGTTCGCCGCTGCCGGCAACCTCGGCCTGCTCGATCAGCTCGCCGCACTCACATGGGTCCGGGAGAACATCTCGCGCTTCGGTGGCTCCGCCGACGACGTCACCATCTTCGGTGAGTCCGCCGGAGGTGCCAGCGCGGTGGCGCTCCTCGCCATGCCGGCGTCCGAGGGGCTGTTCCACCGGGCGATCGTCCAGAGCGCGTCCTTCACCCAGCTCCGTAGCCGCGAGACGGCAACACGCTCCGCCCGGCGCATGCTCACCGAGCTCGGCCTCGCCGACGAGCCACCTGCTCGGATGGCCGAGGTTCCGGTTGACGACATCCTCGCCGCACAGCAACGGATCCAGGCCGAGACGACGTCGTGGTTCACGGCCTTCAGCCCGGTCGCCGACGGCGACGTGCTGCCCGCCACCGTCGACGCAGTGCTCGCCGCCGCGGCCGCCCGTGACGTGCCCGTCCTCGTCGGCACCACCCGCGACGAGATGCATCTGTTCACGGCGTTCGACCCGGTCGTGGCCACCCTCGACGAAGCCGGCCTGCACTCGCGCGCCGCTGAGGTGCTGGGGGAAGCCACGCCGGCGGCCCTTGCCGCCTACCGCGCCGCTCGCCCGGGCGCGACGCCGGGTCAGCTGGCGTCGGCCATCGCCACCGACCACGGCTTCCGCTGGCCGGCGCTGCGCTTGGCGGAGGCCCGGGTGGCGGCAGGCACGCCCACCTGGATGTACCTCTTCG
>CAZTVJ010000293.1:0-3421 GCA_964616935.1 uncultured Acidimicrobiales bacterium
CGCGGCCGGGAGCCCTCGACGAGTCGGAAGCCGGGATCGCCGTAGCACTGATAGGCACCCCAGGTGAGGGTGCCGGGCACCGTCTCGGAGACGGCCTTGCGGGCCGCGAACACAGCGTCGCCGAACACCTCGCCGGCCAGCAAGCGGTCGTACAACGTGGTGGCGAACACCGAGGCGGCCGTGTCGTTCACCGCCCAACCGGCGGCGACGACGGCGCGCACGCCGATGCCCAACAGCTCTTGGGCGACGCTGGCTGCCAACCGGTTGGCGCCGACGAGGCGATCGTCGATGTGGCCGAGGTGGCAGGCGTTGAGGAACACGAGGTCCGGCACGATCGACAGCTTCGTCATGTCGTTGGCCGTGAGCCGCAAGCCCGTGCCGAGGACGAGGCCGCTCATCGCCGGGTCGTCGTTGATGGTGCCGTGGGCCGCGATGTGGATCACGCGCCACTCGTCGAGCAGGTGGAGCAGGACGCACTTGCCGGCGTCGCGGTCCGGCTCGCTGCCCGGCTCCGGGCGCAGCGCCCGCCCTTGGGTGTCCCACACGAGTGCCGTGGTGGTCCAGCCGGCAGCCGTGGCGAAGGTGTCCGCCACCGCCTCCGCCTCGATCTGCGCGCCGGAGAGCGGGACGAAGCCTTCGCCGGGGGGTGGGTTGCCGACGACCAGGATCGAGTTCGTGCTGGCCCGCCGGATGCCGAAGCGCACCTTCTCCGATGCCACGAACTGGCGCAGCACACCGACCCGCAGCGCCAGCGGGACCGGTGAGTTGTGCTCGTCGGCGCGTCCCGTGAGCAGCTCCCATGGGTACCTGGCGGTCTTGCCGTCGAGAAGGAGGTGCAGGTGCTCGCCGGCGTTCAGCTCGCCCTTGAGCTCGTGGGGCAGCAGCAGCTCGTAGAGGGCCCGCGTGATCCTGCTGTCATCGCGGTGCGTGATCGCATCGGCGAGCAGTCGATCGACCCAGGCCGTCTCCACGTCGCTGATCAGCTTCTCCGCTCGGGCCAGCCGCCCGATGGAGGAGAACTCCAGGTGCTCGACGGTCGGCGGTCCGGGGGCGGGTTGGCCGGGCACCGGGGGGTCCGGGTCCCTCACGAGTATCGAGACGCGCCGCCAGATCTCGTGGCCGCCGTCGAGCGGTGGGTCGGCGTTGGTCGCACCCTCACCGCGCTGGGGTTGGGGGACGTAGGTCACCGGTGAGGCGCGGGTGGCGCCCGGGTGGCTTTCGAGCTGGCTGAACCGATCGAGGGCGGCCGCCATCAGGTCCACCCGGTCGCCGTAGCGCTCGATCAGCTCCAACATCGAGAAGCGGACGACCTCGGTGGCGGCAATGGTGCCGGTCGGGGCCGGCACGGTGAGCCACCGGAGACGGCGGTTGGCGGTGACCATCGCATCGGCCAGGCTGCGGATCGAGGCTTCGACGGTGATCCCGCCCGATGCCGACGAGCCGATGAGGACCGACGAGACGTTCACGAGCTGCGGCCATGTCGGGGGCTGCAGGGGGAGGGCGAGGGCCACCTCCAGGCGGCGGCTCGCGATGCGTAGCAACGCCCGCGTCACCACGGCCGTGAGCTCGGTGGCTGTCAGCTCGCCGGCGGGGCCCAGGCCGATCGTCACGATCGTGCTGGGCGGTGCCCCGTCCACCTGATCGAGGACGAGGATCTCACCCAGCTCCCGCGGGAACTGACGCAGGATCTGCAGGCGCGAGATCCGCCCGTCGAGCCGCTCGTCGAGCCGTGCCATGGCGCCGCTCAGCGGGGAGCCGGCGAAGTGGCCGACCAGCAACGGGTGCGGAGCATGCTCGACGCTGGCATGGCGCACGCCCACCGTGATGGACAGATCCGGCGCGTCGCTCACCTCGCCTTCGGCCGGCCCCGGTGTCCACGTCGCACCCGTCCCGGTGACCTTGGGCAGCGGGAGGAGATCCCGGGTCACCTCGTCAGGCCCCGTCGTCATGCGACGCTCCCGTTGTTCATCGCCACGCCCTCCCCGTCGCGTCGGCGTTGCGACCACGCGTGGTACCCACCCTAGGTCGGACCTGCGCCGGCGTGCCGTGCCGGCACTCAGGCCGTCGCCGCCATGAGCACCACGCGGTCCGCCATGGCCTCGGCTTCGTGCGCGTCGTGGGTGACGTGGATGGTGGTCGTACCCAGGCGGTTCAGCAGTGTCCGCACCTCGCCGACGAGATGGTCGTGGAGCTCGCGATCGAGGGCCCCGAACGGTTCGTCGAGCATCAGCAGGCGGGGTTCGGGGGCCAAGGATCGGGCCAGCGCCACCCGTTGGGCCTCACCACCGGACAGGGTCGCCACCTTGCGGCGCTCGAAGCCGGGGAGACCGACCAGCGCAAGCAGGTCGGCGACCCGCTCGTTCGTCTCGCGCCGCGGACGCGCCTGCATCCGCAGACCGAACGACACGTTGGCGCCGACGTCGCGGTGCGGGAAGAGCTGGTTGTCCTGGAACATCAGCCCGAAGCGGCGCTCGTGAGGCGGCACCGCCGCCAGGTCGTCGCCGTCCCACCTGACCGTGCCCGCTTCGGGGGCCAGGAGGCCCGCGATGACGCGCAGCAGGGTGCTCTTGCCGCACCCGCTCGGCCCCTGCACGGCCACGATCTCGCCGTCGGCCACCTGCAGGTCGATCTGGTCGAGCACAACGCGATCGCCGAAGCACACCCGGACCCCGTCGAGGGCCAGCACGGATCAGAACGTCCCGGCCCGGTCGCCTTGGGCCCGCTCGGCGACCAGGATCACGGCTGCCGTCACGATCATCAGCAGGACGGCCAAGGCGTAGGCCTGCCCCACGTTCGACGCGCCGGGCCGCCCGAGCAGTCGCACGATGGCGATCGGGAGGGTGGGGTTGCCGCTGCGAGCCAGGAACGCCGTCGCCCCGAACTCCCCGACCGAGATGGCGAAGGCGAAGGCGGCGCCGACACCCACGGCCCGGGCGAGCAGTGGCCGGTCGACCTCCCACCACACCCGCCGTGGTGGGGCACCCAGCACGGCGGCTGCGTCGCGCAGGCGAGGGTCGATCGAGCGGAGCGCGGGGAGTGCGGTGCGCAGCACGAACGGCGTGGCCACGAGCGCATGGGCGATCGGCACGATCACCCACCGGCCCCGGAGGTCGAGGGGTGCCTCGTCGAAGGTGATGAGGAAGCCGAAGCCGATCGTGACGGCAGAGGTGCCGAGCGGCAGCATCAGCCCGACGTCGAGGAAGCGGCCGCCGCGCCGCCCCGCCCCGATGACGGTCGCCGCAGTCACGCCGACGACGACGGCGAGCGCGGCGGCCGCCACCGCGTAGCCGAGCGACGTGACGACCGCGTCGATCGGATCGACGAGCCGGCCACCGCCCGGCCCGCGGCGCCCGAGCTCCCGGTACCAGTCGAGCCCATATCCACCTCGGGTGACGAGCGACCGTTCGACGAGGCGGGCCAT
>CAZTVJ010000294.1:0-4426 GCA_964616935.1 uncultured Acidimicrobiales bacterium
TGGCGGTGGCGGTGGCCGCGTACGTCGCCGGTCCGACGAGCACCCCACCGGGCGGTGCCGCCACCTGCAGGCGCTGCGCGATGTTCACCGCGTCCCCCAGCGCGGTGTAATCCCCGCCGGCGCGCAGTGGCCCGACGAGCACCTCGCCCGTGTTGACGCCGATGCGCATCTGGATGTCTATGCCGAGCCGATCGGTGCGGTCCCCGAGGGTCTGCTGCATGCGCAGCGACGCCCGCACGGCTCGCTCGGCGTCGTCCTCGTGGGACAGCGGAGCCCCGAAGAGCGCGACGATGGCATCACCGATGATCTTGTCGACGCGGCCACCGAAGGCGTTGATGTCGTCGACCAGGCGCTCGAAGCATCCGTCGACGATGCTCTTGACCTGCTCCGGGTCACGCAGCTCGGACAGCGAGGTGAAGCCGACCAGGTCGGCGAAGAGCACCGTGGCAACCCTGCGCTCGTCGGGCCGCGGCGCCTGGAGGCTGTGCCCGCAGGTGGGGCAGAACCGGGATCCATCCGGGATGGTGGCGCTGCAGGACGGGCACTGCACCGGCCCAAGGGTAGGGCAACGATCGCGGACCTATCCCCTTCCGAGACGATGGCGTCTCCACCCGTGGGCGGACGACCCCGCTCCACGCCAGCGGTACCGTGCCGGGGATGACCATTCGCGCGCAGCCTGTCACGTGGCTCCGCGCCCGTCCGGTGGTCGCCGACGGTCTGCTGGCCGCGGTGCTGGTCGTGCTCGGTGTCATCGGGCTGGTGTTCCCCTACGCCTCCGAGGGCCAGCGCTCGACCGACCCGCTCGCATTCGCCCTCGTGCTGGGACAGGCACTGCCCGTCGCCTGGCGGCGGCGGACCCCTGTCGTGGTCCTCGCCGTCGTGACGGGATCGGTCTTCCTCTCCGAGGCCCTCAGCTATCCCGGGACGCTGGCCACGTTCGGCCTGCTCATCGCCATCTACTCCGTGGCCGCCCACTCGCCCCGCCGGCGGGCGCTCTGGGCCGCAGCGGCGTTCACCGTGGCCATGTCACTCTGGCTGCTCGCCGGCTGGGCCACCGACCACCCTGGCCTCGGCCTCGACGATGTCATCAGCAACTACGTCGCGTTCGCCGCGTCGTTCTTCCTCGGCGACATCATGCGCCGACGACGCGAGCACGTGACGTCACTCGAGGAGAGGGCCCTGCGCCTCGAGCACGAACGCGCCGTCGACGCCGAGCGCGCCGTCCAGCACGAACGGGTCCGGATCGCGCGGGAGCTCCACGACGTGGTAGCCCACGCCGTCACCGTGATGGTGGTCCAGGCCGGAGCAGCCCGGCGCATCGCGACGTCCGATCCAGCCAAGGCCGAGGCGTCGCTCGGGTCGATCGAGCAGACCGGGCGTGAGGCGCTCGACGAGCTCCGCCGCCTCCTCGGCGTCCTTCGTCGGGACAGCCCACTCGGCGCGCCCGCCGACCTGGCCCCGCAGCCCTCGCTCGCCCGGGTGGACGATCTCGCCGAAGTCGACCCCTCCCTGGTGGTCGTGGTGCGCCGCGAAGGCGACGTGATCGTGCTCCCGCCCTCGGTCGAGGTGTCCGCCTACCGCATCGTGCAGGAAGCGCTGACGAACGTCCGCAAGCATGCTGGCCCTGCCACGGCCGAGGTCGTCCTGACCTACACCGACGACGCGCTGGAGGTCCGGGTGGTCGACGACGGCCGCGGGCTCACCGCCGTCTCCCTCCAACCCGGCCACGGCCTCGCCGGCATGCGCGAGCGCGCTGCGCTGTGCGGTGGCGACGTCCGTGCCGGCCCGCGGCGCGGCGGGGGTTGGCAGGTCACTGCTCATTTGCCCTACCACGTGCAACGGGCCGGCGTCGCGTGATCAGCGTGCTCGTCGTCGACGACCAGGCGCTCGTTCGGGCCGGCTTCCGCATGATCCTCGACGCCGAGCCCGACCTGCAGGTGGTCGGCGAGGCCGCCGACGGGTTGGAGGCGCTCGCCCAGGCCGCCGTGCTCCGGCCCGACGTCGTGCTCATGGACATCCGCATGCCGAACCTCGACGGCGTGAGTGCCGCGGCGCGCCTCGGCCTCACGCCGAACGGACCGAGGGTGGTGATGCTCACCACGTTCGATCTCGACGACTACGTCTACGACTCACTCCGCGCCGGGGCCAGCGGATTCCTGCTGAAGGACACACCGCCGGAGCAGTTGGTGGAGGCGGTGCGCGTCGTGGCGCGCGGGGATGCCCTGCTCTCGCCGAGCATCACCCGCAAGCTCATCGAGGAGGTCGCCCGCCAGCCCGCTCCCGCGGCGCGCCGGCCCGAGCTTGACCTGCTGACCGATCGTGAGCGAGAGGTGCTCACCGACATGGCCCGCGGCCTGTCGAACACCGAGATCGCCGACCACCTCGTCGTGGGGGAGGCCACGGTGAAGACCCACGTCGGACGCGTCCTCATGAAGCTGGGGGTGCGCGACCGCGTGCAGGCCGTCGTGCTCGCCTACGAGTGCGGTGTGGTGACACCTGGCACGACGTGAGTCCACCCGGAGACGGACGACAGCCAGACCCGGTTGTGGGAGAACGTTCCCATGAGCACCGCCTCCCCCCTCGCCCCACCGATCCTGGCGGCCGCCGCCACCGTCGATGCCGTCAAGATCTACGGCATCGGCGAGAGCGAGGTGCGCGCCCTCGACGGCGTCACCGTGCAGTTCGCCAAGGGCGTCTACACCGCCATCATGGGGCCCTCGGGCTCGGGCAAGTCCACCCTCATGCACAACGTTGCCGGGCTGGACCGGTTGACGTCCGGGCGAGCCTTCATCGGCGATGTCGACCTGTCCACGCTGGGCGACAAGGACCTCACCATCCTGCGCCGGGACAAGGTGGGCTTCATCTTCCAGGCGTTCAACCTGATCCCCACGCTCGACGGGTACGAGAACATCACGTTGCCCATCGCGCTGGCCGGCCGCAAGCCCGACCAGGCCTGGGTGGACACCGTCATCGACACCGTCGGCCTGCGCGATCGGCTGAAGCACCGCCCGAGCGAGCTCTCGGGTGGCCAGCAGCAGCGCGTCGCCGTCGCCCGCGCCCTCGCCTCCCAACCGGAGATCATCTTCGCGGATGAGCCCACCGGCAACCTCGACAGCCGGGCCAGTGCCGAGATCCTTGAGTTCATGCGGCGCGCCGTGCGCGAACTGGGTCAGACGATCGTGATGGTCACCCACGACCCGACCGCGGCCTCGTACGCGAACCGGGTCGTGTTCCTGTCCGACGGCAAGGTCGTCGATGAGGTCGCCGACCCGACGGCCGAGCTCGTCCTCGATCGCATGAAGCGGCTGGGGGACTGATGCTGAAGCTCAGCCTGAAGAACGTGATGGCCCACAAGCGGCGCCTGGTGCTCACGGCCTTCTCGGTGGTGATCGGCATCGCCTTCCTGGCCGGCACTCTCGTGTTCACCGACACCATCCAGCGGACCTTCGACAACCTGTTCGCCGACGTCAACAAGAACACCGATGCTTACGTGCGCAGCTCCCAGGAGTTCGATCTGGGCTTCGGCCAGACGACGCGCGACCGGTTGCCTGCCGATCTCGTGGCCACCGTCGCCGCGGTCCCGGGCGTCACGCAGGCCGAGGGTGACATCTCCGGCGCCGCCGTCATCATCGGCAAGGACGGCAAGCAGCTCGGCAACGCGCAGAACGGCGCGCCCCAGTTCGGTCAGAACATCTACGGCGGCGACCTGTCCGCCTGGACCATGGCCGAGGGACGACTGCCCGCGGCCGGCGAGCTCGTCATCGACCGCGCCAGCTTCAACAAGGGCGACTTCGCGCTGGGCGACCAGGTCACCGTCGTGTCCCAGGGCGGCAGCAAGCAGTTCCCACTCGTCGGCGTCGTGAAGTTCGGCGATGCCGACACCGCCGGCGGGGCGACGTTTGCCCTGTTCGACAACGCCACCGCCGAGGCCTTCGTCGGCACCGCGGGCGAGGTCGACGCCGTCGTGGCCAAGGGCGACGGCGTGCCGCAGGAGGAGCTGGCCTCGCGCATCCGCACCGCGGTGCCCGGATCGGCCGAGGTTCTGACCGGCGAGGAGATCATCAAGGAGAACCAGTCCGACATCCGCACCAGCCTGCAGTTCTTCAACATCTTGCTGCTGGTGTTCGCGGCCGTCGCGCTGTTCGTCGGCGCCTTCATCATCTACAACACGTTCTCGATCATCGTCCACCAGCGGCAGCGGGAGAACGCACTGCTGCGGGCCATCGGGGCCAGCCGTGGCCAGGTCATCGCCTCGCTGATGATCGAGTCGGTCATCATCGGGTTCGTCGCATCGCTGCTCGGCCTCGCGCTCGGCGTGCTCACCGCGAAGCTGCTCGAGGCGCTCCTCAACGGGTTCGGCATCTCGATCCCGTCCAGCGGACTGGTGCTGCTGCCCCGCACGATCATCGTGTCGCTCGTCGTCGGC
>CAZTVJ010000295.1:0-7180 GCA_964616935.1 uncultured Acidimicrobiales bacterium
GCAGGTTCGGTCCGTCGAGGCGCTTCACATACTCGGCATCGGAGGCCGCGGGCATGGGGCGCACGGCCCGGAGCGCCTCGGCGATGCCCTCCAAGTGGCGCGATGCGTCGAGCACCCCCGCGCGCTGGGCGGCCACGTAGGCATCGTCGGGGAACGGGTCCCACGCGCCGAACACGAGGTCGTCGAGGCGGGCCAGCGGCACGACGTCCTTGATGCGGGGGACGCGGTCGTCGGTGCGCTTGCCGAGGCGGACCGTGCCCATTTGCGTGAGCGAGCCGATCGGCTCGGCCATGCCGCGCTTGGCCAGCTCGACCCCGGCGATGAGCGTCGAGGAGACGGCGCCGAGGCCGACGGTGAGCACGCCGAGACGGCCGTCGGCCGGTGCGATCGTGGGCGAGCTGGGGGCGGGCGACATGGCGGCTCCTCGGGTGTCCGGCCGGACACGCTACGCGCCCGGCCGCGTCATCGGGAACCGGCGGCTCAGGGATCGGTGACCCGGAAGGCGCCGCGCATGATGGGGTGGATGCGACAGAAGTACGTGTAGGTGCCCACCGGCAGGTCCGCCGGCGTCGACCAGGTGACCCGGTCGGCGGTGGGCGGCCCCGCCAAACCCAGCTCGCCCGAGTCGAAGGCGAGGTCGGCGTCGGCCAACGGATAGGCGATGCCGGTGGCGCGGTTGCACGGCGCCTTGCAGGCCGTGACCGTGTGCCAGATGCCCTTGGCCAGCGGCGCATCCTCGTTGACGAACGTGAGCGACTGGCCGGCCGGCACCTCGGGGACGGCCGTCGCTGTCTCGCTGGTGTCCCCCGCCGCGTAGAGCCAGTCGGCGATCGTGATGCTGGCTGGGGCAGGCACGCCGGGCAACGATCTGGCGTCCGGCAGACCCGCTTCCTCGCCGCCGTGGACGCCGTTCTCGGGCAGCGGACCGTGGGTCACCGCGCCCGGCCGGTCGACAGCGACCTCGAACGGATCGTCGCCGCCTGGGCCGTTGGCCAGGTAGACGACCATGATGCCCATCGACTCGTACCAGCTCGCTCGCTCCGCGTCGTAGGTGGTTGAGATGGCGAGCCGGTCACCGGCCCGCACCGCGACCTGCCAATCCGGTGGGGTTGCCGTCATCGCCAGGTCCCACGACACGGGGCCGGCCGGCTCCCAGTAGACGGCCTCCGAACGAAACAGGCTGGCCCGCTGGTCCCGCCCCGGCCGGGCCAGCGACAGGTCGGTGTACAGGCCGCCGGGATGCACATGGCCCGCCGTGGCCACGAGCACGCCGTCGCGGTCGACCACCCACTCGTTCTTGGCGGGGCCGTCGCCGTAGGCGTCGGGCGCATCCGTGGGGTAGGTGAAGCGACCCGTGGCCCCGGTGCCGCGCAACACGTCGAACACCGGGTAGGGCTCGCCGTTCTCGACGTCGAGCCAGATGGGACGCACCTCGCGCATGTCGGCGGGTGCGGCCGCGGCCGGGATCACGTCGACGTCGTAGGTGAGCCAGACCTGATCGGTGATCGGCAGCGAGCTGTGGAGCATGAAGCTGATGGCCCAGGGGTCGGCGGCGACGTAGCGATAGCCATACCCCGCGGGGAACGTGGAGATCGTCTTCTCCTCGCCGGCGGCGAAGAAGCGCTCGGGGAAGCCCGGCACCGTGCTGTCCTGGCGGGCCAGGTTCAGCCACACGCCGTGGTGGAGGTGGATGACGTTCACGCCCGGCACGGTCTCGTCGCCGCGCACGACGTTCGGTGCGATCCGCACGATCCACCCGTCCGTCGGCGGCTTGGGTACCTGGGCTCCACTGAACTCGATGGCGTTCTGGCCCGGTTCCACCGTGATCGGCCCGAAGCGGAGCTGGTGGCGGACCGCGCCAGCAACGGGCGGCGGACCGGGCACCGTCGTGTACGGCGCCGGGAGCGTGGTCGGGGCCGCCGCGCGGGCGATCGTCGTGGCCGCGGTGACGGCCGACGAAGCAACAACGGTCGACGCGACGGCGGTCGTGGCGGCCGGTGGCGACGGGCCATCGGTCGACGGGGAGCTGCCCGCGCAGGCCGCCACGGTGCCCAAGGCGACAACTCCGCCCAACGCCACGAGCCAGCGATGGTCCCCCACGACCGCCACCGTACGCGTTGGCCGCTCAGGGGTGGCATCGCTCGAAGGCGGCGTTCAGCGGCGAGCCAGCTGGCGCTGCGCCCACGTCCGCCAGTCGTCGGAGAGCTCGTCGACCGTCAGCATCAGGCGCAGGCCCTCGGGATCCAGGTCCGCGTGCACCCGGCCAACCTCCCCGACCGTGAGGTGGTGGCCCGGCCGGGCGACCAGCGCTATCTGGTCACCAGCACCCAGGTCGCCCTCCTCCACGATGCGGAGGTAGGTCCCCAGCCGGCCGGCCTCGGCAAACTGCTCCTTGAACGCGGGGTCACCCATGCGCATGCTCAGCTTCGAGCACGGCAGCCGCGGCTCGCTGACCTCCAGCACCACCGTTCCCACCGCCCATCGCTCGCCGATGACGGCGGCGCGCGGGTCGAGTCCCTGGGTGGTGAGGTTCTCGCCGAACGTGCCGGGCTCGACCGGGCGGCCGAGGCGGTCGGCCCACCACGCCTCGTCCTCGGCGGCGTAGGCGTAGACGGCCTTGTCGTGACCACCGTGCACGCGAAGATCGGCCTGACCGTCACCCTCGAGGTTCACCGCACGAGCAACCACGCGGCCCTCCACCGGCTCCTTCCAGATGGCTGTCGTCACCTCGCGACCGAACCACGTCGCGGTTCGGGGTCGACCAACGTTGACCGACAAGACACTGCCGATGACCGCATGCGCCATGCAGCGTGCAACCGACGGGGCGCCCGGACGCTTCCCGGCGGCGGCTACCCGGCTGCAGCGGCGAACGCCTCCAGCTCGCGGGGGATGTCCGGCCCGGCCGGCTGGTAGGCGACCTCGGTGACGCCCCCGGCCTCCAGCGCGTCAAGCCGGTCGCGCAGCTCGGCCGGTCGATAGGCACCACCCATCGCCGCGAT
The DNA here is from genome assembly GCA_964616935.1 of uncultured Acidimicrobiales bacterium. GTDB lineage: Bacteria > Actinomycetota > Acidimicrobiia > Acidimicrobiales > Ilumatobacteraceae > CAZTVJ01. The sequence continues at coordinate 3,000 of CAZTVJ010000295.1, forward strand.
CAGGTCGGCCCCCACCAGGGCCCGGTCGCGCTCGTTGACCCCGACGGGGTGCAGCTCGTGGATGGCCAGGTCCACCAACGTGCCGATGGCAGCCGCGTTGGTCATGGGGTGGCGCAGGCTCGGGACGAGCACGCCCGGGCCGAGACCGATCGTGTCGCAGCGGTCGGCACCGCGCGCCAGGGTGACCCACACGTCGGGCTAGAGGGGCGGGGAGTCGTAGAGCCAGGCGCGCCCGTACCCGAGCGACTCGCCGACCGCCACGTGGTCGGGGGTGGCCATCGAGTTCGCGACGGCGCAGGACAGCTGGAGGGTCACAGGCTCTCCAGCACGTAGTCGTCGGGGTCGGGTGCCCGCGTCTGCTCCCAGAACTCGAGCACGCTGAACGGCCAGTTCTGCGCCGTCCTCCCGGTCGCGTTCTTGTACCAGGACCGCACCTTGGAGAAGCCCCAGGTGCGCAGCGCGTTGGCCGCGTCGATGCGCTCGTTGTAGGCGTCGTGCACACCAGGCCGGCAGTCGAGCGAACCCAGACCTTCGACCAGCAGCAGCCGGAGGCACTCCACCACGTAGTGCACCTCGCACTCGGAGTAGTAGATGATCGAGGCGTTCACGACGATGTTCGTGTTCGGGCCGTAGAGGCAGAAAAGGTTGGGGAACCCAGGCACCACGATCCCGAGGTAGGCGCGGGCGTCGCCCTGCCAGCGGTCGTGCAGCTCCACGCCACCGAGACCGACCACCTTCATGGGCATCAAGAAGTCAGACGCCTGGAACCCGGTGCCCAGGATGAGCACGTCGGCCTCGTGCAGCACCCCGTCGGTGGTGCGCACGCCCCTGGCCTCGACCTGGGCGATCGGCATGGTGACGAGGTGCACGTGGGGCTGGCGCAACGTGACGAGGAAGGCACCGTCGTCGACGACGAAGCGCTTCGAGAACGGCGGGTAGTCGGGCACGACCTTGTCGAACAGCTCGGGATCGCCGTCGGTCATCAGCTGGAGCCAACCCACGAGCAGCTCGCGGATCTCCTCGTTGGCCGCCGACACCGACCGCTCGGTGGGCGGGAAGTCGGGGTCGACGATGGCGAGCGGCATCATGCTCTCGGCGCCCCGCCAGAAGAGCCAGCACCGGTACCACTGCGCGTAGAACGGGACGTGGCCGAACAGCCACTGCAGGCCGGGGGCGACGTCGAGCGAGTAGTTCGGTGCGGGCAGCTGCCACGGTGCGGTGCGCTGGAACACCGTCAGCTCGGCGACCGAACCGGCGATCGCGGGGATGACCTGGCAGGCGCTGGCGCCCGTCCCGATGACGATCACCCGCTTGCCCGCGAGATCGACCGAGTGGTCCCACTGGGCGGTGTGGAAGCACGGCCCAGCGAAGTCGCCGAGCCCGTCGATGTCCGGGAACCGGGGACGGTTGAGCTGGCCGACGGCGGAGATCACGGCGTTCGCCTCCACCACCCTCGCGCCACCGGGACCTTCGACCTTCAGGCGCCACCGCTGCGCATCCTCGTCCCAGGTCAGGGAACGGACCTCGGTGCGCAGCTCGATGCGGTCCAGCAGGCCGAACCGCTCGGCGCAGTCCCGGAAGTAGCGCGCCAGCACGTCGCGGGGGCTGAAGTACCGCGGCCAATCGTGACGCTGCGCGAAGGAGTACGAGTACATGTGGTTCTGGATGTCGACCCGGCAGCCGGGGTAGGAGTTCTCCAACCAGGTGCCGCCGACGTCGTCGTTCTTGTCGAAGACGACGAAGTCGATGCCGGCCTGGTCGAGCCGGTGCGCGGCGGCGATGCCCGACATGCCGGCACCGATCACGGCGACGGTGAACGGCCGGTCCGGCGCGACATCGTCCTTGGTCCAATGCGGTGCCCGGAGCTGGTCGCCGTCGAGCGCCAGCTCCTCGGTCAGCAGGGGGACGTAGCGGTCGCCGACCTCGGTGCCGGCGGCGAACTCCATGATCGTGCGGATGTCCGCCTCGCTCGGGCGGGCGGGAACTCCACCGAGCTCGTCACGGAAGCGGCGCAGTCCGTCGAGGCACACCTCGCGGGCGAGTGCCTTCTGGCCGTCCGTGTAGCCCGCGTCCGGCTCGCGCATGAGCAGGGGGTCGGGGCGCAGCTCGGGTCGGAGGAGACCCAGATCGCCGGTGATGTGGGCGACGGCGGCGACCAGCGCGACATGCTCGGCGACCGCCAGGGCGCTGACGATGGTCGCGTCGTCATCGGGCAGCGGATCGATCGACGTGGTCATGTCCGGTGTCGTAGCAGACCGCCGCCCCCCCGACCCAGGCCGCGCCCGCTGCTCAGGGTCGGGGGCCGAACAGGGGGCCGCCGTCGCGGCCCCGCTTCAGCTCGAAGAACCCCGGGATCGTCATGAGCGCCAGGGTGTGGTCGAACAAGCGGACCGCGTCCTCACCGGTCGGTGGGGGCGAGACGATGGGACCGAAGATGCCCACTCGGGGCTCGCCGAAGGCCAGCACCGGAGACCCGACGTCCGGACCGGTCAGGGCGACAGCCTCGGCCGTCGACTCCTCCACCGTGACGTCCCAGGCCGGGTCCTCCGCAGCCGCGGCCCAGGCGCCTGCGCCGACGGTCGTCGCCGCTTGCACCACGAGGTCGACGGTCGGTGCTTCGCCGTCGTGGTGGATGTGGCGACCGAGCTCGGTGTAGAGGTCACCGACCAGATCGTTGCGCCCATCGGCTCGGAGAGCGACGATCAGCCGGTGTGCCGACCGACCCGCCTCCATGGCGGGGCGGAACCGCTCGGGGATCTCGCGGCCCGCGTTGAGCACGCCGAGGCTGAGGCTCCTCCACTCGATCGCTACGTTGCGGTTGGCCGCAACGCCGACCAGCCAGCGCGACGTCAACCACGTCCACGGACAGACCGGGTCGAAGAAGAAGTCGACGGCGGAGGGAAGGGGTTGGGACGCTCGGATCTCGTCGATGAGGCGACCCTAGGGTCGACCCTTCCCGACGGGAGAACCCTGCGACCATGCACTCGTCCGTCCCGGGAGATCGTGCGTCCCGGGAGATCGTGCCCAGGCGGGCTGCCCACGGTTCAGGAGCATCTGCGCAGCGTCCTCCGGCTCGACCCCGAGGGGCTGAACGTGCGACCCATGCGCCGATCAGGATGGCGTGGCCGGGGGCGGAGCACCGAGCGCGGCGGCAACGAGGGTGCCGTCGATGACGGCCTGAGCGACGTCGACCAGACGACGGTTGTTGTCGCGGGCGTGGCGGCGCAACGCCGAGAAGGCCTGCTCCATGTCGAGGCCCTGACGCTCGGCGACCATGCCCTTCGCCTGCTCGATCAGGATGCGGGTGTTGAGTGCGTGGTTGAGCTGTTCGTTGATGACTTGGGCCTCGAGTGAGGCCCGGTGCTGGAGGACGGCGATCGTCGCGACATCGGCAAGCGCCTGGGCCGCCTCGACGTCGGCGTATCGCATCTCCCCTGGCTCGACGTGGAACAGGTTGAGGGCACCGAGGACGGTGCCTCGCAACCGCATGGGGAGGGCGTGCACGGAGTGGAAGCCGGCAGCGATCGCCTCAGCGGCGAATCGGGGCCAGCGCCCGTTGACCGTGGCCAAGTCCTGGTTGACCACCGGCTGGCCCGACCGGTAGCAGTCCAGGCATGGGCCTTCCCGGGATTGCAGCTCGAACAGCTCCAGCACGCGCAAGGCTTCGCTGGACGAGGCCATCACCCGCAGGTCACCCTCGGGCGACACCAACATCAGAACGGCTGCCCCGACGTCGAGCACGTCGACACAACGGTCGGTGAGCAGGGTGAGCAGCTCCACGACGTCGAAGTCGGCGACCAGGTTGTCGGCCAGCTCGACCAGCGTCCGGGCGAGCATCGTCTCTCTCGGCATGGGACCTCCCGTCACGGCTCGGCCCACCTGGCGACGATGGTCAGGCGCGTGACTCCAACCACAATCGTACGACTATCGCGGGTCGGTGCCGGTCGCCGGCTAGCGCCTGCGTGCCGCGCTCATCGCCCGCTGACCTTCTCGTCAGGTAGAGCGTCGAAGCGCAGTGCTCGGGCCACCACGTCCTCGGCCACATCGCCGAGGGGCCGGTCGTGACCGAAGGCGTAGGCCCTCAGTCGGATGAGCGCCTGGCCGACGCTCACGTCGAGCTGGGCCGCGATCATGCCGGCGGCCTGGTGCACCACGTACTGGAAGTCGGCGCTGGCCTCCAG
>CAZTVJ010000296.1:0-4150 GCA_964616935.1 uncultured Acidimicrobiales bacterium
GAGGAAGCCGCTGGCCACGGGACCGATGGCCGCGCCACCGCCGGAGATGCCGGCCCAGATGGCGATGGCCTTGGGCCGCTCGTAGGGCGGGAAGACGTTGGCCAGGATCGACAGCGTGGAAGGCATGACGAAGGCCGCGCCGAGGCCCATGACGGCGCGGCCGGCGATGACGACCTCTGCCGTCGACGCAGACGCCGCGAGCAGCGACCCGCCGAGGAACACGACCAGGCCGAGCTGCAGCGCGCCCTTGCGTCCGAACCGATCACCCAGTGCGCCGGCGGTGAAGAGCATCCCGGCGAAGACGAGCGCGTACGCGTCGACCATCCACTGGAGCTGTGTCGTGTCGGCGTCGAGCTCGCGAGCCAGCGTGGGCAGCGCGACGTTCAGCGCGGTGTTGCCGACGATGACGATGATGAGGCTCGTGCAGAGCACCACGAGGATCCACCACCGACGCCGGTAGACCTCGGGATCCACCTGCGGCTCGGTCCCGGATCCCCTGTCCTCCACCACCGTTCGCCTCCTGTTCACCCCAGGGCGACCAACCTAGGGGTTCGGGGTCGGAATCCCCTCTTCCCTACAGCGTGCTGGTGTCCGTTTCGAGGCCGAACAACGTGCGACCGACCGTCTCGTAGATGCGGGTGGAGACCTGCAGGTGCTGGGTACCCGTGTGCACGTCGCGGAAGCAGCGTTGCAGTGGGTTGGCGCTGAACACCGACGAGCCCCCTCCGGCGTTGTACGCGAGGTCGACCGAGCTGGCCGAGGCCAGCGCGGCATGGGTGGCCGCGAGGCGGATGCGGGCCTTGCGTTCGACCGGGACGCGATCGCCGGCGAGCGCGGTGGACCAGGCCTGGGCCAGCTCGTCGAGCAGGAAGGCGCGGGCCGCGCCGAGGCCGGCCTCGGCCTTCGCGACGTCCACTTGCGCAAGCGATGACTGGGCCAGCGTCTTCGACGAGAACATGGGCACCTTCCCCTGGGCGAGATCCACCAGCTCGTCGATGGCGTGGCGGGCGACGCCGAGCAGGGTCGCTGCCACCCCGGCCGCCAGCAGGGTGAAGTTCGGGAAGCGGGCGATCGGCGAGTCGACCTGGGCCCGCGCGCCGAAGGGCTGGACGGACCGGCCGGTGGGCACGAACACCTCGGACATCGCGAAGTCGTTCGACCCCGTGCCGCGCAGGCCGGAGGTGTACCAGGTGTCGAGGATCTCGACCTCGGCGGCCGGTGCGAACATGAGGTGGAAGCCGCCATCGGTCACCGTGCCCCCGGTGATCCATTGGCAGGCGCTGGTGCCGCTGCCCCACATCCAACGACCGGACACGAGGTGGCCTCCATCGACGGTGACGCCCTTGCCTCCCGGGGCGAACGCGCCGCCGGTGATCACCCTCGGGTCGGCGTAGATCTCCTTGGCCCAGGCCGGCTCGAGGAAGCAGCTCATGCTCGACGTGGTGCTGGCGATCATCACGCACCACCCCGTGGCGCCGTCGGCCGCGGCCACCGCCTCGATCGCCTCGACCATCTCCATCGGCGTGACCTCGGGACCGCCGTAGGCCGCTGGGACGCACATCCGCATCAGTCCGGCCTGGACGAGGGCATCGACCACGGCGAACGGCAGCCGGCGCGCCGCCTCGGCTTCGTCGGCGTGCGAGCGCACGAGGGGTTGGAGCGCCCGGGCTCCGTCGACGAGCGACCCCATCACGCCCGACCGGCGCCGGCCAGGCGCACCTCGTTCCAGGCCACGCCCCGCTCGACGTCCACGTCGTGGGGAAGGCCCAACGAGCGCTCGGCCACGATGTTGCGCTGCACCTCGCCCGTGCCGCCACCGATCGTGAGCGCGGCCGAGAACAAGAAGCCGTAGTGCCACATCGCCGCCGCCGGATCGGCGCCCGTGAGCAGGCCATTCGCCCCTGCGAGGTCCTTGGCCAGGCCCATGATGTGCTGACCGTGCTCGTCGGCCAGGATCTTGCGGATGCTCGATTCCGGGCCGGGCTGCTCGCCCTTGATCCGCGCCGTGAGCGTGCGCAGGCGGATGAGCCGCAGGATCTCGCCCTCGATGTGGAGCCGCACCAGCCGGTCCCGCAACACCGGGTCGTCGCAGCCGCCGTGCCGGCGTACCTCGTCGAGCAGGTCGATCGCGGATGGGCCGTTGCCCCACAGCGCTCCGCCGCCGGAGAGCGACACGCGCTCGTTGCCGAGTGTGACCTTGGCCAAGCCCCACCCTCGGTCGACGTCGCCGACGAGGCTGTCCGCAGGCAGGCGCACGTCCGTCAGGAACACCTCGTTGAAGGTCTGCCCGCCGGTCATCTCGGTGATGGGGCGGATGTCGATGCCGGGCCGGTCCATCGGGCAGATGAAGTAGGAGATGCCCTGGTGCTTGGGCACGTCCGGGTCCGTCCGGGCGATGAGGATGCCGAGCTGGGAGACCTGCGCCCCCGACGTCCAGATCTTCTGGCCGTTGATCACCCACTCGTCCCCGTCGCGGACGGCACGGGTGCCCAGGTTGGCGAGATCGGAGCCCGAACCGGGCTCGCTGAAGAGCTGGCACCAGGTCTCCTCGCCGGCCAGGAGCGGGAACAGGTACCGGTCCTTCTGTGCCTTGGTGCCGGCATACACGATCGTCGGGCCGGCCCAGCCGATGCCGATGGGGTTGGCCGGTCGGCTCACCCCTGCGCGGGCCAGCTCGTCGTCCACGATCAGCTGGTGGATGGGGTCGGCGTCGAGCCCCCACGGGCGCGGCCAGTGCGGCGCGACGTAGCCGGCCTCGGCCAGCTGGCGACCCGCCGGGCGCGGGTTGGCCCCGAGCCAGGCCCGCACCTCCACCCGGCGGGGATCGTCCTCGGAGGGCAGCTCGAAGTCCACGGCCGCAGGTTACGTCGGCGCAGGTGGACGAAAACCGTTGGGCGACTTCGCGGTGCCATGTCGCCGCGAAGTCGCCCAACGCTTAACGTCGGGAGATGCCGGGCTGGAACTTCGCCGATGTGTGGGAGGACCACGCCGACCGGTTCCCTGAAGCGACGGCGCAGGTCCATGCCGGCACCCATTGGACGTGGGCCGACCTCGACCGGCGGGCCGACGGCGTCGCCGCCACGCTCCTGGCCACCGGCGTTGCCCATCAGGACAAGATCGCGCACTACCTCCACAACTGCCCCGAGTTCATCGAGTCGATGTTCGCGATGTTCAAGGTCGGCCTCGTACCCGTGAACACGAACTACCGCTATGGCGACGACGAGCTCGTCTACCTCTGGACGAACGCCGACGTGGTGGCCGTCGTCTTCCACGGCACCTACGCCGACACCATCGAGCGGATCCGCGCTCGGGTGCCGCTGGTGCGATCGTGGCTCTGGGTCGACGACGGATCAGGCCCCATGCCCGAGTGGGCCACGGCCTACGAGGATGCGGCCACGTCGATGACCGAGCGGGTGCGCCCGCCGTGGGGTCGAAGCGGCGACGACCTCTACCTGCTCTACACCGGTGGGACCACCGGGATGCCCAAGGGGGTGATGTGGCGCCAGGACGACATCTTCGTCAGCCTCGATGCGCCCTCCCGCCAACCGCTGCCCGAGGTGCCCGACCTTGATGCGCTTCGTGCTCGGGTCGCCAAGCCGGGGCCGGTCGCCGTGCCCGCCGCGCCACTCATGCACGGCACCGGAGCCTTCAATGCGATGAACATCCTGATGCTGGCCGGGTCGATCGTCACGTTGACCGGCCGCAGCTTCGACGCGGTCGAGCTGCTCGACACCGTGGAGCACCAGCGCGTCAACTCGCTGTCGATCGTCGGCGATGCCTTCGCCAAGCCGATCCTGCGGGCCCTCGACGCGGAGCCCGGCCGCTGGGACATCTCGAGCTTGCGGGTCATCGTGTCGTCCGGTGTGATGTGGAGCCAGGAGACCAAGCAGGGCCTGCTGCGCCACAACCCCCGGCTGATCATGATCGACTCCCTCGGCTCGTCGGAGGCGATCGGCATGGCCCAGTCCACCACCACGGCGGACGGCGCCGCCGAGACGGCCCGGTTCAAGCTGAACGCCTTCACGAGAGTGGTCGACGACCACGGCAACGACATCGCGCCCGGCTCGGGCGAGCGGGGCCGCGTCGCCCTGCGGGGTCGTACGCCAGTGGGCTACTACAAGGACCCGGAGAAGTCGGCGGCGACCTTCGT
>CAZTVJ010000297.1:0-4331 GCA_964616935.1 uncultured Acidimicrobiales bacterium
CGACGCGCTCGGCCAGCGGGCCTAGTGCGACCGGTTCGACGGGCTCGTCCGTGCGGTTGTCCGTGGCCAGATCGACCAGCTCGTTGGTCAGCTCGGTCAGCTCCCTGGCCTCGCCGTCGAGATCATCGAGCACCTTGGCCATGGTCGCGGGAGGTAGGTGGTCATGGCGCCGAAGGACGGCGATGTTGGTGCGCAGGCTGGTGAGGGGTGTGCGCAGCTCGTGACCAGCGTCCTGCACCAGCCGCTGCTGCTGATCCTTCGAACGCGCGAGCGCAGCAAGCATCTCGTTGAAGGCCGCGCCGAGGCGCGCCGCCTCGTCATGACCCTGGACGGGCACCGCGACGTCGAGGTGCCCGGTGGCGGCCACCTGCTCGGCCGTGGCCGTGACGCGCACCAGCCCGCGGGTCACCTGGCGGGCGACGAACCAGCCAACGGCCGCAGCCGCCGCGACGACGAGCACGACCGCGAGGACGATCCGGTTGCGTAGCGACCCCAGCAGCCGCTCGTACTCGGCCGTGCTCCTGACCGCCTGGATGGCGCCGCGCCCGTCGCCCAGTGGCACCGTCGCCGCGCGATAGCGATCGCCGTCGATCGTGATGTCGCGCCGGAGGATGGCGTCACCGCCGCGCTCGGCGGCCTTCGCGCGGTCCCGGTCGTCGACGGGGAGGTCCGAGGTGGCGGGAAAGCGCGCTGGTTCGCCGCTGGCGTCGAGCACCTGGACGAGGACCAAGCCGAACCCCCGCCCGTTGTCGTTCAGGTCGCGCAGGGGTCGGCCGCGCTCGGGACCGACGCGCCCGAAGCCGTCGCGGGCGTTGCGAACCGCGTCGTCGAGCGATCGATCGACCTCCACCCGGAGCCGATCCGCAGTGGCCTGGTAGCTGAACCAGCCGATGGCGGCTGACGCCAGCGCCGCCAGGAGGGCCAGCGCGACGACGAGCTTGGTGCGCAGGCTCACGTCACCCGCACGGTGTAGCCGACGCCCCGCACGGTGTGGATGAGCTTCGGCTCGTCGGCGAGCTCGACCTTGCGGCGCAGGTAGCTGATGTAGACGGCACAGTTCTTCGAGTCGGGCCCGAAGTCGTAACCCCAGATGCGGTCGTAGATGGTGGAGTGGTCGAGGACGATGCCGCGGTTGCGCATGAGCAGCATGAGCAGCTCGAACTCGGTCTTGGAGAGCTCGAGCTCTCGCGTCGCCCGCCATGCCCGCCGCGCCGCCGGATCCAGGCGCAGATCGCTCACCTCGAGGAGCTCGGTGGGCTCGTCGTCATCCTCGGGCCGGGCCCGCCGTAGCAGTGCCCGGAGCCGAGCGAGCAGCTCGTCGAGCTCGAAGGGCTTCGGGAGGTAGTCGTCGGCGCCGGCATCGAGTCCGGCGACGCGGTCGGCCGTCTCGGTCCGAGCGGTGAGCATCAGGATCGGCGTGCGGTCCTTCTCGGCCCGCAGCACACGGCACACGGTGAGCCCGTCCACCGCCGGCATCATCAGGTCGAGCACCAGCACATCCGGCGGCTCCCGGCGGGCTACGTCGAGGGCGTCGGCCCCGTTGGCGACGGCGACCACGTGGTAGCCCTCCAGCTCGAGGGCGCGCACCAGCGCATCGCGGATCGCCCGATCGTCGTCGGCGACGAGCACGCGGCTGGCCATGCCCACCAGCATGACCGACGTGGGTGAGAACGGGGTGAGAACGGCTGCCGCTGCATCCGCCCACGCACATCGACCCGGGCCGTAGTGTGGCCCCGGGAACAATCGAGGAGGACCGTGGCGATGGTGTACGCAGCGATGGACGGCTGGGTGTGGGGGATCTTCGGGATCATCGGGGGGATCATCTTCGGAGTGATCACGGCGCTCATCGCCCGCTCGAAGGGCCACTCGCCGGCATGGGGCATCGTCGGGTTCCTGCTGCCGATCGTCGGCCTCATCATCGTGCTGCTGTTGAAGCGGCGCCCCTACGCCAAGGCGTGAGTCACCCCTCGGGTTGGCCGAGGGCAAGAGGATCGGAACCGGGCGGCAGCGTGCCGGCCTCGCGGTACACACCGAGCTTGGCTCGCGTGTCCTCGATGTCGAGGTTGCGCATCGTCAGCTGCCCGATGCGGTCGAGCGGCCCGAACGCGGAGTCGCTGCGCTCCATGGAGAGTCGTTCTGGCTCGTAGGTGAGGTTCGGGCCCTTGGTCGCCACGATCGTGTAGTCGTCGCCGCGGCGCAGGCGCACGACCACCTCGCCGGTGACGGCGGCGCCCACCCACCGCTGCAGCGGTTCCCGGAGCATGAGGCTCTGCGGGTCGAACCACCGTCCCTCGTAGAGCAGCCGGCCTAGGCGGCGGCCCATCGTGCGGTAGTTGTCGATGGTCGCCTCGTTGTGGATGGCCGACACCAGCCGCTCGTAGGCGAGGTGGAGCAGGGCCATTCCCGGCGCCTCGTAGATGCCGCGACTCTTCGCCTCGATGATGCGGTTCTCGATCTGGTCGCTCATGCCGAGACCGTGGCGTCCCCCGATGGCATTCGCGGCGACCACCAGGTCCACCCGGTCGCCGAACACATGCTCGTTCAGCGCCACCGGCCAGCCCGCTTCGAAGCGAACGGCCACCTCCTCGGGCTCGATGACCAAGGCCTGGTCCCAGTGGCGGACGCCCATGATGGGGTCCACGAGGTCCATGCCGTTGTCGAGCTGCTCGAGCTGTTTGGCCTCGTGGGTGGCCCCCCAGATGTTGGCGTCGGTCGAGTACGCCTTGTCCGCGCTGTCCCGGTAGGGGAACCCGCGCTCGGCCAGCCAGGCACTCATCTCGGCCCGACCGCCGAGCTGGTCGACGAAGGCCGGGTCGAGCCAGGGCTTGTAGATGCGCAGGTTCGGGTTGACGAGCAGGCCATAGCGGTAGAACCGCTCGATGTCGTTGCCCTTGTAGGTGCTGCCATCGCCCCAGATGTCGACACCGTCGGCGAGCATCGCCCGCACGAGCAGCGTCCCGGTGACGGCGCGCCCGAGCGGTGTGGTGTTGAAGTACGTCCTGGCGGCCGTGGCGATGTGGAACGCCCCGCACTGCAAGGCGACGAGCCCCTCGTTGACGAGCTCGGCCCGGCAGTCGACCAGGCGGCCCTGCTCGGCTCCGTAGGCGATGGCGCGATCGGGGATGCCGCTCTGGTCAGGCTCGTCGTACTGACCCAGGTCGGCCGTGTAGGTGTACGGGACGGCTCCTGCCTCGCGCATCCAGGCGACTGCGACGGACGTGTCTAGCCCGCCGGAGAATGCGATGCCGACGCGCTCGCCGACCGGAAGGGAGCTGAGGACCTTGGACACGGGGGGCGACGCTATCCGAGCGAGTCGTCGCCCCCGCGGCGAAGTCCGGCCCCGGCCGGCAGAAAACCGCGTCGTGGGGCCGGACTTGCGACGCGGGACGTTCCGATCGGCGGCCGCCGGGAAGCACGGCGCGAGCCACGGCGCACGCGCCGCTGCCCCGCTACCGTCAGGCCATGAGCAGCGCTGGCAACATGAGTGCCCTGCCGGTTCCTCGCGAGGTGCTGCCCCATCGACCGCCGTTCCTGTTCGTCGACGAGGTGACGGCACTGGTGCCCGGGGTGTCGGCTCAGGGAGCCTGGCGCCTCACGGGCGACGAGTGGTTCTTCGCGGGCCACTTCCCGGGCCGGCCCACCCTGCCCGGCGTGCTCATGGCGGAGTCGATCGCCCAGCTCGGCGCCATCGCCGTGCTGACTGACGAGCGCTTCGCCGGCAAGCTCCCGTTGTTCGGGGGGCTCGACAAGGCTCGCTTCCGCCGCCAGGTCGTGCCCGGGGACCGGCTCGAGCTGAGCGTCGAGCTGGCGCGGTTGTCCGGGCGCGCCGGCCGAGGCACCGGCACTGCGTCCGTCGACGGCCAGGTGGCGTGCGAATGCGCTCTGCTGTTCGTCGTCGTCGACGCCTGAGCCCAGCGCCTAGCCGTCGTAGGGCGCGAGCACCAGGCTGCCGTTGTGGCCGCCGAAGCCGAAGGAGTTCGACAGCGTGGGGCCGGGCTCCCACGAGCGTCCTTCGCCGACCACGAGATCGATGGCCATCTCAGGATCGAGCTCGGTGGTGCCGATCGTGGGTGGCACCTCGCGATGCTCCATCGACAGCAGGACGGCGGCCGCCTCGAGCGCCCCGGCGGCACCCAGCGGGTGACCCGTCGCACCCTTCGTGGACGTGACGACGGGGCCGGGGCTGCCGAAGAGCTTCGCGATCGCTTCGGCCTCGGCCGCGTCGTTGAGCGGCGTGGACGTGCCGTGGGCGTTGATGTGCTTGATGTCCTCGGGACGCAGGCCGGCGTCGGCGAGCGCCATCTCCATGCACGCCACCGCGCCCACACCGC
>CAZTVJ010000298.1:0-5274 GCA_964616935.1 uncultured Acidimicrobiales bacterium
GCTGGGTCGCCAGCCCGAGGGCGTGCGACGACTGGTCGACGGCCTGCGATACCTGCTCCTGGCCACCTGGGCCGTCTACCCGCTCGCCTACATCGCCCCTTCCGTGATCAGCAACGAGGCCACCGCCGAGGTGGTACGCCAGGTGGGGTACTCGGTAGCCGACGTGCTGGCCAAGCCGCTGTTCGGCCTGCTCGTGCTGGCCATCGCCCTCATCAAGACGCGCGAGGAATCCCCCACCCTTCACCTCGACGAGCCAGTCGAGGCGAAGGAGTACGAGCGGGTGTGAGCCGGTCCGCGGCACCGGGCTGTCGGCCATCGATCCTGGCCGGCAGCCCGCTGGTGTCAGCATCGAGACGGGGCCGACCATCGGTGATCAGCCCTTGTAGGGGCCACGCGGCAACAGCACGCCGAGCTCGGCGCGCTCGACGACGCCATCGGGCGCAACTGCGGCCACCATCATCTCGCGGCCCCCCAGCTCGAGCGCGACCTGAAGACAGGCACCACAGGGGAAGGTGATGGAGCCATTCGTACGGGGTGAGGCGACCACCAGGGCCCTTGGACGTTCGCCCACGGCAACCGATGTGAACAGCGCCACTCGCTCGGCGCACATCGCCAGACCCAATGACACGTTCTCGACGAGAGCACCGGTCACGATGATGTCGCCGGTGGTCAGCACCGCCGCTCCCATGAGAAACCCGGAATAGGGCGCATAGGCGCGACTCCGCGCCGCAATCGCAGCCTCGATCACAGCCGTGATGTCCATGGAACCTCCGGATGAGTCGACTCGACCTGGCCGCGAAGCGGAATCCCTGACCTGAGACTGCCCGGGGCGTGGTCGATGGCCTGAGGTGATCAGTCTGCCAGCCGCCCCGCAATCCGCCGGACCTCAAGCGTCTCCCCTTTCACGGAGACCTCAGCCTGGATCCAGCGATTCGACGATGACAGGGGGTCGGGTGGGGAGACCTGTCGTCGCCGGTCACCGCCGCTCGTCGGCTCGTCAGCTCGGGCCGGCATCTGCTGGCGCGATTCGTGAGGAATATTTAGCACTGAAGCTGGTTTCAGCCAGTCGTACCTTCTTGCAATGAAAGGAATTCCGTTGCGAACGCTGGCCCCTTCCCTCCGCCGCAGACTGCCGTTCCTAGTGGCAGGCTTCCTCTCGTTCCTCTTCTCCGTCTACCTCTACTTCGTGGCAGACAACCAGACCGCGGGAATCTTCGTCGGGCTCTGGGTCCCCTCGATCCATTCGCTTGGAACCCTCTTGCTGGCGCAGGTCGATGACTCGGTGTCCAAGCCCCGGGCACGGGTGACCTCATGAGCGAGATCACCATCTTCGTCATCGGAGCGGTCATCTTCGCCATCACCGTCTACGGCAGCGTGATGGCGGGCGGGCTCGCCCTCACCCGTCTCGAGGCCAAGGAAGACGATGCGATCGGCGGTCGGTTCGACAACACGACCACAGGCTCGGCTCCGCCCGCTGAATCCAAGCAGTAAAAGGTCCCGTTGCCGAAAGCCGCTGTGCCTACGGCCACCGACGGCGGTCGGCTCGACGTCACAGGTCCGCTCGGTCGAGTCGCTCCAGTACCTCTACGGCATGGGTACGCACCGCGTCGAGATCGGTGAGGCGCTGCACGGCTCGTACTTGTTGCACGACGCGGGGGTTGCGGGCGAAGCGCTCGGCGTGGCGGGCCAGGAAGTCCCAGTAGAGGGTGGTGAACGGGCAGGCGTCGGTACCGGTGCGCCGCTTGCGGTCGTAGGTGCACCCGGCGCAGTAATCGCTCATGCGGTCGACGTACGCCCCTCCGGCGGCGTAGGGCTTGGTGGCCATTCGTCCCCCGTCGGCGTGGAGGGCCATGCCCACGACGTTGGGGAGCATCACCCACTCGGCCCCGTCGACGAAGCTGCTCCACATCCACTCCACCAGGTCGTGGGGGCGCACCCCGGCTAGCAGGCAGAGGTTCCCCAGCACCATGAGACGCGGGATGTGGTGCGCCCAGCCGTGGTCGTGCACGCTGGCCAGCGCGTGCTCGACACAGCGCATGCGGGTGGGTGCCCCGAGGAACACCGGTGGGAGCGGTCGGGTGGCGGCCAGCTCGTTGAGGTCGCGGTAGGCGGGCATCCACAGCCAGTAGGCACCCCACACGTACTCGCGCCAGCCGATGATCTGGCGGAGCAGACCCTCGGCCGAGGCGATGGGCACGGCACCGGCGCGGTAGGCGGCCTCCACCTCGACGCACACCTCCATCGGGTGGAGCAACCCGAGGTTGAGGTAGGGGGAGAGCAGGGTGTGGGCGAGGTGCCAGCTGGAGGTCAGCATCGCATCCTCGTGGGGCCCGAAGCGGGGGAGCACCTCGTCGATGGCGTGGCGCAAGCGGCGCAGCGCCCCGGCCCGCGTCGTGGCCCAGGTGCCGTCGGGAGCCGCCCCCCAGCACGTGCCGGGCAGCTCGGCCAGCACCTGGCGGTCGAGGTCGTCCAGCTCGTCCCGTACCGGCTCGGGCCACGCCCGCCCGTCGCGGGGCGGCCGCTCACGGTTCTCGGTGTCGAAGTTCCACCGGCCGCCGGCAGGCTCGTGGCCGTCCATCAAGAATCCGAGCCGGCGGCGCTGCCACCGGTAGAAGTCCTCCATCTTCAGGGATCGGCGCGTACCGGCCCACGCGGCGAAGTCCTCGGGGTGGCAGAGGAACTGGTCGGTGCGGACCAGCTCGACGTCCAAGCGTCGAAGCAGCTCCCGACCGTCCCACGAGGCGGGCTCCGTCGCCAGTACGCGCTCTGGCCGATGGTCGGCGCGGTGGGCGACCAGCCCGGCGGCCAGCGTGTCGGCGCGCCGGTGATCCACCTCGAAGCCCTCCGTGGCCAGCTCGGCGGCGAAGCGGCGCATCGCGGTGATCACCAGGTGAGCCCGCTGGCGGTGCCAGCGCCGCGACGCCAGCTTGGCCCGGCTCTCCACCATCAGCACCCGGTGGGTGTCGGGACGGGCCGAGCCGAGGGCGCCCAACCTACGGTGGAGCTGGTCGCCCAGCACCCAGATCGTCAGCACGTCGCGGCCGCCATCACCAGAGTCTGCCCGCGCTGATGGAGGCATCTGGCCCCTCCGCGTCGACGCGGCTCGTCGACGGCCGCCACGTCGAGCCGACGTCCACGACGAGAGCGGCAGCCCAGATACCCATCGGCTGGAGCGGGTCGGGCACCCGAGAGCGGCTTGCGCACGTCATGTGGTGCAGTCCGACCGACCGTGTCACGACGTGCCCGGACCCGCCGAGACGACGTCATGGTTCGCCTCGGTCAGGGGCTCGGCGCGAACTGGTCCGAGGCAACCTCGCGCTCGCCCTGCTCGATGGCTTCGACGATGCGGGCAGCGACGAGGTCGGGATGCAGG
Source organism: uncultured Acidimicrobiales bacterium (assembly GCA_964616935.1). Taxonomy (GTDB): domain Bacteria; phylum Actinomycetota; class Acidimicrobiia; order Acidimicrobiales; family Ilumatobacteraceae; genus CAZTVJ01. The sequence continues at coordinate 3,374 of CAZTVJ010000298.1, forward strand.
CCCGTGCGCAGTGCGGGCGACTGGCCGGCGAGCGGCCGGGTGGCGAGGCCCGTCTCGGTGTGGGGTGGGCGCACGTCGCACACGTGGATGCCAGAACGGCGGAGCTCTCGGGCGAGGGCCCGGTCGGCTGCCGTCAACGCCGCCTTCGTGGCGGAGTACACCGCCATGTTGGCCATCGGCTGCTCGGCGACGACGGCGCTGATGTTGACCACGAAGCCCTTCGACGTCGCGAGCAGGGGTACGAGCCGTCGAAGCAGCCACAGCGGGCCGACGACGTTGGTGAGGAACAGCTCTTCGATGGTCACGTCGTCGGTGTCGACCAGGGCGCCGAACGCGACGACGCCGGCGGCGTTGACAACGCCGTCGAGCCGTCCATGACGTTCGAGAGCGAGCGCGGCAAGGCGGTTGCCAGCCGAGGCGTCGCGGAGATCGACCTCGGCGGCGGCGGCACCGGGGATGGCCATCGCCTCCAGCCGATCGAGGTGGGGCCCGGCCAGCACGAGGTGGGCGCCCCGTTCGGCCAGCGTGCGCGCGATCGGAGCGCCGAGGCCACCACTGGCACCGACGACGGCGATCACGGCTCCGGCCAACGGGCGCTCGGTCACGCTCGGACGCTACGGCCAGACGCCGGCGATCCTCGAACCCGAGGTGGCGAGGAATGCTCCGACCTCCCAGGAGGTTCGTTCGTATTAGCACTAACAACAAGACCCACACCCATGGCTACCGTCGGCTTCCTCCTGCTCTCCATCCATCTCGCGGTCACGGCGGCGATGGTCGGCCTCATCTGGTTCGTGCCGGTCGTCCACCACCCGCTGCTCAGCGCCGTCGGTTCCGAACGCTTCGAGGAGTGCGCGGCAGCTCACCAGCGCCAGACCTCGTTCGTGGCGGTGTCATCGTGATCGTCCACGCCGCCGCGCCTGGCAGCGCATCGGCCATCTGCCCCGAACCGGTGCATCGCCCGGTGATGGTGCAGCGGTGGACCGACGTCGTCTTCCTCCACTGGCCGTTCTCACCCGACGTCGTGCAGCGCGCCTTGCCACCCGGAGTCACCGTCGACACCTTCGATGGCGCGGCGTGGGTCGGCCTCGTGCCGTTCGCGATGGAGGGCCTCGGCGTGCCCGGTCTCGCTCCGCTCCCGCTGGTCGGCTCGTTCCCCGAGGTGAACGTGCGCACCTACGTCCGCTCGGGGGCCCGCCGTGGCGTGTGGTTCTTCTCCCTCGACGTCGACCGGATGCTCCCGGTGGCCGTCGCCCGGTCCACGTACCACCTGCCGTACTGCCTGGCCCGAGCCGAGCATGGCCGCGTCGACGACATCGTGACGAGCCGAGTCGACAGGCGCTGGCCGCGCCGACATGCCGGCGCGATGACTCGCGTCACAGTGCAGACCGGTCGACGCGTCGACCCGGCCGACCCCTTCGCCAGCTTCCTCACCGCCCGGTGGGGTCTGCTGTCGGCCACAAGGCGGGGACGTCTCTGGTACGCGCCCGTCGAGCATCCGGTGTGGCCGCTGCACGAAGCCCGCCTCCTCCATCTCGACGACCAACTGGTCGCCGCGGCAGGCCTGCCCAGTCCGAGTGACCCCCCTCACGCACTCTGGGCACCCGGCGTCGAGGTTCGGGTCGGTCGTCCCAGACGCCTCCCGAGGAGCGACTGATGGACCTGGTCGAGATCCGGGCCGCAGCTGCGGCGCCAGGGGCCGCGCAGGAGATCCGGCCGTGACCGGCTATGTCTGTGACGCTCGCCTCGCCGACGGCTACCGAATCGCCGCGGCGACCACCGCCCAGGACCCCTGAAGGGAACCACTGTGACCGACCTGACCATCGACATCGGCATCGACGAAGCGGACCGACGGGCCATCACCGACGGCCTCTCGCGGCTGCTCGCCGACACCTACACCCTCT